>JACMLV010000372.1 GCA_014379395.1 Burkholderiaceae bacterium | reverse complement strand
GCCCTGCTGCGCGCGGCCGGACCGGACGCCGAGCTGGCCAACGACTGGGTGCGCCCCGGCGTGATGCTGTACGGCGCCACGCCGGGCGGGCAGAGTGCGGAAGCCTTCGGCTTGCGTCCGGCCATGACGCTATCGAGCGCCATCATCGGCTGCCAGCGGATCGGCCCGGGCGAGACGGTCGGCTACGGCAGCAGTTTCCGCGCCGAGCGGGCGATGCGCATCGGCGTCGTCGCCTGCGGCTACGCCGACGGCTATCCGCGCCACGCGCCGCACGGCACGCCGGCGCTGGTCGACGGCGCGCGCACGTCGCTGGTCGGGCGGGTGTCGATGGACATGCTGGCGGTCGACCTCACGCATTTGCCGGACGCCGGCGTCGGCGGCGCCGTCACCTTGTGGGGCGTCGGCCTGCCGATCGACGAGGTGGCGCAGTCGGCCGGCACCATCGGCTACGAGTTGATGTGCGCGCTGGCGCCGCGGGTGCGGGTGGTCGAGGGCTAGCCGCCGGACCCGAGCCGGTTGGCGTCCCCTAATTAATAACAGCAAACATCAGCGAAGCGTCCCCATGGCCAAAGCGAAAACCAATTACACCTGCAGCGAATGCGGCGGCGTCAGCAGCAAGTGGACCGGCCAGTGCGCCGCCTGCCAGCAGTGGAACACGCTGGTTGAAACCGTTGCCGATAGCGGCGTCAATCGTTACTCCAACAACACCCACCAGGCGCTGGCGCAGACCGCGCCGGTGCTATCGCTGGCCGATATCGAGGCCATCGACGTGCCGCGCTTTGGCACCGGCATCGAGGAGTTCGACCGCGTGCTGGGCGGCGGCCTGGTGGCCGGCGGGGTGGTCCTGATCGGCGGCGACCCCGGCATCGGCAAGTCGACCCTGCTGCTGCAGGCGCTGGCCAACCTGTCGCACGCGAAAAGCGTGCTGTATGTCAGCGGCGAGGAGTCGGGCGCCCAGATCGCGCTGCGCGCCAAGCGGCTGGCGGTCGATGCGCGCGATTTGAAGCTGCAAGCGGAGATCCAGCTGGAAAAAATCCTCGCCACGCTGGCCGAGCTGAAGCCGCAGGTGGCCGTGATCGATTCGATCCAGACCGTCTATTCGGACGCGTTGAGCTCGGCGCCGGGTTCGGTGGCCCAGGTGCGCGAGTGCGCCGCCCAGCTGACCCGGCTGGCCAAGCAGAGCGGCGTCACCATCATCCTGGTCGGCCACGTCACCAAGGAGGGCGCGCTGGCCGGGCCGCGCGTGCTCGAGCACATCGTCGACACCGTGCTCTATTTCGAGGGCGACGCCCATTCCAGCTTCCGCCTGGTGCGGGCGATCAAGAACCGCTTCGGCGCGGTCAACGAGCTGGGCGTGTTCGCGATGACGGAGAAGGGCTTGAAGGGCGTGTCGAACCCGTCGGCGCTGTTCCTGTCGCAGCACGACAACCAGGTGCCGGGCTCGTGCGTGATGGTGACCCAGGAGGGCACCCGCCCGCTGCTGGTCGAAATCCAGGCGCTGGTCGACACCAGCCACCTGCCCAACGCGCGCCGGCTCTCGGTCGGGCTGGAGCAGAACCGGCTGGCGATGCTGCTGGCGGTGCTGCACCGGCACGCCGGCATCGCCGCCTTCGACCAGGACGTGTTCATCAACGCGGTCGGGGGCGTCAAGATCACCGAGCCGGCGGCGGACCTGGCCGTGCTGCTGGCGATCAACTCGTCGATGCGCAACAAGCCGCTGCCGCGCGGGCTGGTGGTGTTTGGCGAGGTCGGCCTGGCCGGCGAGATCCGCCCGGCGCCGCGCGGCCAGGAGCGCCTGCGCGAGGCGGCCAAGCTGGGTTTTTCGCTGGCCATGATCCCGAAGGCCAACGCGCCCAAGCAGGCCATCGAGGGCATGACCATCATCGCCGTCGAGCGCATCGACGAGGCTTTCAACAAGTTGCGAGAACAGCAATAGATGTTGCGCAAAACATTGAGTCTCTATCCATATTAGTTGCAATTTGGCATTTTCCGTTATAATGGCAACAGCTCGCCGCCCGCCTATCCGGCCGGGTCGGCGCACTCTTATCGAACTATTAAAAATCGGATCAGAAATTGTTAGCAGAACAGAGGCAAGCGCCGCGCAAGATCTTGCGCGTGAAAGCGATGTGGGTAATGGACGGCGCCGCGCCGGTGGTGGCGCGCACCCTGGATATCGGCGCCAACGGCGTCTCGTTGTTGTTGAACGAGTCGGTGCCGAACGGACGGCGCGGCAAGGTGACGTTTGAAATGTATTTCGACGGCATCTCGCACATCGTCACGGCCCAGGCATCGGTGATCCACTGCATCTTCAGCAGCAGCGGCTTCAAGGCCGGACTGCAGTTTTCCAATCTCGACATGGCGACCATGACGGTGATTTCCCGTTTCATGCGCTAAACGCCGCTAGGCGGTGCCGCGCTGAGTTCCCGCCGGCAAGTCTTTCCTTGTAAAAATGATACAAATGAGCAATACTTAATTCCGGAGATCGCTGCCGGAGCCCATGCAGTCCTCTCCTGCGTGGCGCGGCCGGAGCGATCGGCGCGCTGTTTTGTTCACCCGGTTCCCCAACCGTAGGGCGCGCGATCATGTTTACTCCAACAATTGGCAGCAATGCCTACACCACCGGCAACCAGGCCACGCCGTCGGCCGCGGTCTACAGCCGCGTCGAACGCGAGATGGCCACGCGCAACACCGGCGCCACCAAACTGAACGCCTCCCTCGAACGCGACCGGACCAAGTTGTCCGCGCTGGGTCAATTGCAAAACGCGCTGGCCGGCTTTCAGGCTCTGGTCCAGGGCTTGACCGGCAACGGCCTGAGCAGCTCGGCGACCTCCTCGGCCAAGGGCGTGCAGGCCAGCGCCGGCGCGAAGGCCGTCGCCGGCGCCTATGCGGTCGATGTGCGCCAACTGGCGCAAAAGCAGGTGCTCGTCAGCGGCGCCCAGCAAAGCGCCAGCGCCAAGATCGGCACCGGCGCGGTGGCGGTGGTGAAAATCGAATTCGGCACCACCGACGGCGCCGGCTTCAACGCCGCGGCCGGCAAGTCGGCCCGCAGCCTCACTATCAATAGCGCCAACAACACGCTCGACGGCATCGCCGCCGCGCTGACGGCGGCCGGCATCGGCGCGCAGGTGGTCAAAACCGGCGCCGGCTTCGCCTTGTCGGTGAGCGGGGAGAGCGGCGCCGCGAACAGCTTGCGCATCAGCGTCGCCGGCGACGCCGCCGTCAAAAACCTGCTGTCGTACAACCCGGCGGGCGGCAAGAACCTGACCCAAGTGTCGGCCGCGCAGGACGCGTTGCTGACGGTCGACGGCAAACAGGTGAAAAGCGCCGCCAACACGGTCGGCGGCGCCATCGGCGGCGTGACGCTCGAGCTGAGCGCCAAGGGCGCCGCCAAGGTGGTGGTGGCGCAGGATCCCGAGCAAATCGCCGGCAACGTCGCCAACCTGGTCGGCGCCTACAACGCGCTCAACGCCAAGCTGCAATCCTTGCAAAAAGGCGAGTTGAAGTCCGACCTCGCGCTTGGACAGGTGAGCAACGCGCTGCCGCAGGTGTTCGGCGGGCGCGACAACGTCGCCGCGCTGGCCAAGGCCGGCATCGCAATCGGCAAAAACGGCGACTTGCAGCTCGACCAGGCCAAGCTCAAAAGCGCCATCGCGGCCGATCCCGACGCGGTCGGCAAGCTGTTCACGAACGACGGCAAGGGTTTGGCCGACCAGTTCGCGAAGAAAGTCGCGGCCCTGAGCGGCGACGGCGGCGTCCTGCACAAGGAAGTGGCGACGGTGGGCAAGGAGATCGCCACGTTAAACGGCAAAAAAGCCTTGCTGACCAAGGCGCTCACCGCGCAGGCCACCGCGCTGGTCAATCTGTACGCGCAACAGGAGCAGGCCGGCGCCTTGCCCGGCCACACCGGCAAATCGCTGTTCGACTTCCTCGCCTGATAATTCGCCGGCGTCAGGATCGCGGCGTCGCCTCGCGCCGCGCTCCTGGCCCCCGCCGGCCGCGTCGCCGGCCAGCCAGCCCCGGCAGTCCGACGCCGAGCATCGCATAGCCTTCCGGCTCGGGCACGCGGGCCGCGATCAAACAACCTCATCTGGCTTGCCAACGCCGACACAATGTCCGATCATCTCGGACTTGCGGCTTTGGCACATTCATCACTTTGGATCGGGAGACGGAAATGAGGACAGGAAATTGGCAGGCGCGCGCGGCGGCGCGCTTCGGACGCGCGGTGGCCGGCCTGGCGGCGGCGACGGCGCTGGCGATGCCGGCCCACGCGGCCGAGGAAAAAGTCCTCAACATCTATAACTGGTCGGACTATGTCGGCGACGACACGATCAAGAATTTTGAAAAAGAGACCGGCATCAAGGTCCGCTACGACGTCTTCGACAACAACGAGATCCTCAACGCCAAGCTGGTGGCGGGCAAGTCGGGCTACGACATCGTGGTGCCGACCGCCCAGTGGGCGCGGCTGCAGATGGACGCCGGCCTGCTGCGCAAGCTCGACAAGAGCCAGTTGAGCAACCTGGGCAATCTCGATCCGGCGATCCAGGCCAAGCTGGCCAAGCTCGATCCGAACAACGAGCATCTGGTCGACTGGCTGTGGGGCTACACTACGGTCGGCATCAACGTCGCCAAGGTCAAGGCGGCGCTGGGCGGCATGCCGCTGCCCGACAACGCCTGGGAGCTGGTGTTCAATCCGCAATACGTGTCGAAGCTGAAGTCGTGCGGCGTGTCGCTGCTCGATTCGCCGTCGGAGGTGCTGCCCGCCGCCTTGCTCTACCTGGGCAAGCCGGCCTATTCGAAGGTCGCCGCCGATTACCAGGAGGCGGCCAAGATGCTGCAGGCGATGCGCCCGTCGGTCACCTTGTTCAGCTCGTCGGGCTACATCAACGACATGGCCAACGGCGCCCTGTGCGTGGCGCTGGGCTGGTCGGGCGACTTGAACATCGCGCGCCAGCGCGCGCTGGAGGCGAAGAAGGGCAACGAGATCCAAGTGCTCATTCCGAAGGCGGCGCCGCTGGTGTTCGACACGATGGCCATTCCGGCCGACGCCCCGCATCCGGGCAACGCGCACCTGTTCATCAACTACATCCTGCGCCCGCAAGTGCACGCCGGCCTGACCAACAAGGTGTTCTATGCCAATCCGAACTTGGCCAGTCTGAAATATGTGCGCAAGGATATCGCGCAAAACAAGACGATTTTCCTGAGCGAGCAGGACATGCAGCGCATGGTGGCGCCGGAAACGACGACGCCTGAGATCCGCCGCAGCATCACGCGCATCTACACCAAGTAAAAACCCGCATTTAAACCGGTTGCGGCGCGGGGCTACTATCGACCGCCGCCCGCCGCCTGAATGCAAACCCGGGTTTTACTTCACCAGGTCATGCGACATGACCGCCTTCAGATAGACGCTCGACGGATCGCCCGCCTCGCTCTGCGAAAACCACCAGACGCCGGCCTTGCGCACGTCCCACTCCTGTTCCTCGCCCGTCAACAGGAGGGCGGCCAGCTGGCCGAGGGTCGGCTGGTGGCCGACGATCAGCACCGATTCCTTGCCCTCCGGCCAGTTCGCCGCCTTCAGAATATCGATCGGATCGGCGCCCGGCGCCAGATCGGGATGCACCTTGACGCGGCGCCCCATCGCCTCGGCGGTCTGCAGCGTGCGGCGCGCCGGGCTGGCCAGTATCCTGCAGTTTTCGGGCAACTGGGTGGCCAGCCATTCGGCCATCCTGCGCGCCTGCTTCTGGCCCTTGGCGCTGAGCGCGCGCTCCAGATCCGGCAAGCCCGGCTCGGCTTCGGCGTGCCGCCATAAGATCAGATCCATGCGCGTCTCCTTGTAATAACAATCAGCCTAGGAACCCTGGTCGGCGCCCGGCGCTCCCAGCGTTTGCATCAGGTAATGCTGGGCGCTGAAGGCGGCCTGCCGGGCGCGCGGCTTGCGCCGCTGGTAATGCCCGCTCGACTCCAGCTCCCACGCGTTCGTATTGTCCTTCAAGTACGGCTCCAGCCCCTCGGCGATGACGCGCCGCTTCAAGGTCCGGTCCAGCACCGGAAACGCCACTTCGACGCGGCGGAACAGGTTGCGGCTCATCCAGTCGGCGCTGGCCAGATAGACGTCGTGCGCCAAGTCGTTGCGGAAATAGTATATCCGGCTGTGCTCGAGGAAGCGGCCGATCACCGAGCGCACCCGGATATTTTCCGACAGGCCCGGCACGCCCGGCTTCAGGGTGCAGGCGCCGCGCACGATCAGGTCGATCTTGACGCCCTCGGCCGAGGCCGCGTACAGCGCCCGGATCACCGATTCGTCGACCAGCGCGTTGATCTTGACGATGATGCGCCCCGGCCGCCCGGCCTTGGCGATGCGCGCCTCGTTCTTGATCGCCTTGATGATCTCGCTTTGCAGGCCGAACGGCGCCAGCCACAGCTGGCTCAGGTTGTGCGGCTTGGTCAGGCTGGTCAGGTGGATGAACACCTCGTTCACTTCCACCGCCAGCTCCTGGCGCGAGGTCAGCAGGCCGAAGTCGGTGTACAGCTTGGTCGTCGTCGGGTGGTAGTTGCCGGTGCCCAGGTGGGCGTAGAAGTGCAGGGCGCCTTGCTCGCGCCGGATCACCAGCGCCAGCTTGGCGTGGGTCTTCAGGCCGACCACGCCGTACACCACCTGGGCGCCGGCCTGCTCGAGCTTGTCGGCCCAGTTGATGTTGGCCTCCTCGTCGAAGCGCGCCATCAGCTCGACGATCACGGTCACCTCCTTGCCCATGCGCGCGGCCGCCATCAGCGACTCCATCAGGTCCGAGTTCATGCCGGTGCGGTAGATGGTCTGCTTGATGGCGACCACGTCGTCGTCGTAGGCGGCGCTGCGGATGAAGTCGATCACGGTCTGGAACGACTGGAACGGGTGGTGCAGCAAGACATCCTGCCGGCGCAGCGCGGCGAAGATGTCGGTCACGCTCGACTTTTGCGGCGCGCCGGGGAAGAACGGCGTGAAGCGCAGCGCCGGCAGTTGCACGTGGTCGATCAGCTCGGTCAACCGCACCAGGTTGACTGGCCCGTCGACCGAATACAGCCGGCTCTGGTCGAGATCGAACTGGTTGAGCAGGAATTGCGACAGCTCGGGCGGGCAGTTCTTGGCCACCTCGAGCCGCACCGAGGTGCCGAACTGGCGTCCGACCAGCTCGCCCTTCAAGGCCTGGCGCAGGTTCTTGACCTCGTCCTCGTCGACCCACAGGTCGCTGTCGCGGGTGACCCGGAACTGCGAATAGGCGATCACGTCGCGCCCGGCGAACAGGTCGGCGATGTGGGCGTGGATCACCGAGGACAGCAGGCAGAAGGAGACGCCCTCGGGCGCCAGCTCGGCGGGCAGGCGTATCACGCGCGGCAACACCCGTGGCGCCTTGACGATGGCGATGCCGGTGCCGCGCCCGAAGGCGTCCTTGCCGCTCAGCGAGACGATGAAATTGAGGCTCTTGTTGACCACTTGCGGAAACGGGTGCGCCGGGTCGAGGCCGATCGGCGTGAGCAGCGGGCGCACCTCGCGCTCGAAATAGTCCTTCACCCAGGCGCGCTGCGCCTCGTTGCGCTCGTTGTGGCGCACCAGGTGCACGCCTTCCGCTTCCAGCTGCGGCAACACTTCGCGGTTCAGGATCTCATATTGCTGCGCCACCAGTTGATGGCATTCGGCGCTGATGCGCGAGAGCGTCGCCATCAGCGCCGGCTGCTCGGACAGGATGCCGCCGACGCGCCCGGCCGCCAGCAGGCCGGCCACGCGCACTTCGAAAAATTCGTCCAGATTGTTACTGACGATGCATAAATAGCGCAGGCGTTCGAGCAGCGGAATGGCGCGGTCCTCGGCCTGGGCCATGACGCGGCGGTTGAAGGTCAGCTGGGACAGTTCGCGGTCGAGCAGGGTGCCCGTTTTGCCAAATTCTGCGTGCGGTTCCGATTTCATGTGTGTTTTGTCTTTGCGGATGGTTGATTCTAGCAGCCTGTCGTCCGGGAAAATCAAGGCGTCAGCCCGGCGCATTTTCTGGGCGCTTGTTAGTGTAAAGGCAAAATATTACAAGCCGGTGACAAATGACACCGCGCCGGCCCGGGAAATGTGACAATGGCCGGCCGCCTCCCGCGGAGGGACGGGCGGTTCGCCGATTTCTCCCGTGTCATAAACCTGTCACATTCGGCCGCTAGACTGCGCAGCATGACGGGAGCGCCCAGGCCGCATGCCACGCTCCGCTTACCGCCCGTCACAACCCAGAGGACTTGATTATGCAAATGAAGCAAATACTGAATTCCTTCGTCATCGGCGCATCGGCAGCGATGACGTTTTCCGTCGCCGCCGCGGCCGACATGACCGGCGCCGGCGCCACCTTCCCGTATCCGATCTACGCCAAGTGGGCCGAGTCGTACAAGGCCGCCACCGGCAACGGCTTGAATTACCAGTCGGTCGGCTCGGGCGCCGGCATCAAGCAAATCAAGGCCAAGACGGTCGAGTTCGGCGCCTCCGACATGCCGCTCAAGGCGGAAGACCTCGACGCCGAGGGCCTGATGCAGTTCCCCGCCATCATGGGCGGCGTGGTGCCGGTGGTGAACGTGGACGGCGTCGCGCCGGGCCAGATGAAGATGACCGGCCAGGTCGTCGCCGACATCTACCTGGGCAAGATCACCAAATGGAACGCGCCCGAAATCGCGGCTCTGAACGGCAACCTGAAACTGCCGGCCACCGACATCACCGTGGTGCACCGCGCCGACGGCTCGGGCACCTCCTTCCTGTTCACCGACTACCTGTCGAAGGTGAATCCTGAATTCAAGACCAAGATCGGCGCCGGCACGGCCGTCAAGTGGGTCGTCGGCGTGGGCGGCAAGGGCAACGAGGGCGTCGCCGCCAACGTGCAGCGCATCAAGGGTTCGATCGGCTACGTCGAGTGGGCCTACGCCAAGAAGAACAAGATGTCGCACACCCAGTTGAAGAACAAGGATGGCGTGTTCCTGGAACCGGACGACGACAACTTCAAGGCCGCCGCCGCCGGCGCCGACTGGGCCAAGACCCCGGGCTTCGGCGTGGTGCTGACCGACCAGCCGGGCAAGGCCAGCTGGCCGATCACCGGCGCCTCCTTCATCCTGATGCACAAGGTGCAGGCCGACGCCGCCAAGGGCAAGGAAGTGCTGAAGTTCTTCGACTGGGCCTTCAAGAACGGCGCCGCCGCGGCCGTCAGCCTCGACTATGTGCCACTGCCACCGGCGGTCGTCAAGCTGGTGCAGGACGCCTGGAAGGCGCAATTGAAAGACGCGGCGGGCAAGGCGATCTACTAATCGGGACGAGCCGGGCCGCCATCCACATGGCGGTTCGGCGCCCGCATTGAATGGCACGCATTAAATGGCATACTTATGAACGCACCATTGTCTTCCACGTCGATCACCCTGCCGGATACCTCAATGATTGAAGCGAGCCACGCGGCGTTGCATTCGACCATGCGCAAGCAGCGCGTCCAGGACTTCATCTTCCACAAGGTGACGATGCTGTTCGCGCTGTCGGTGCTGCTGGTGTTGGCCGGCATCATCGTCTCCCTGATGATCGGCGCCTGGCCGGCCTTCAAGGAATTCGGCCCGGCCTTCATCACCACCGTCGAGTGGGACCCGGTCAACGACCAGTACGGCGCCCTGATCGCCATCGTCGGCACCCTGGCCACCTCCGTCATCGCCCTGGCGATCGCCTTTCCGGTCAGCTTCGGCATCGCCCTGTTCCTCACCGAGATCTGCCCGGTCTGGCTGCGCCGCCCGATGGGCACCGCCGTCGAGCTGCTGGCCGGCGTGCCCAGCATCATCTACGGCATGTGGGGCATGTTCGTGTTCGCGCCGCTGTTCGGCGACTACGTCCAGCCGCTGCTCAAAGCCACGCTGGGCCAGCTGCCCATCGTCGGCCAGCTGTTCTCCGGCCCGATGATGGGCATCGGCGTGCTGACCGCCGGCCTGATCCTGGCCGTCATGATCATCCCCTTCATCTCCTCGGTGATGCGCGACGTGTTCGAGATCGTGCCGGCCGTGCTGAAGGAATCGGCCTATGGCCTCGGCTGCACCAAGTGGGAAGTGGTGCGCAAGATCGTGCTGCCCTACACCAAGACCGGCGTCGTCGGCGGCGTCATGCTCGGCCTCGGCCGCGCGCTGGGCGAGACCATGGCCGTCACTTTTGTGATCGGCAACGCCAACAAGCTGTCCTGGTCGCTGTTCGCGCCGGGCAACAGCATCGCCTCGACGCTCGCCAACGAGTTCGCCGAGGCCGAGTCGCCGCTGCACGTGTCGTCCCTGTTCGCGCTGGCGCTGATCCTGTTCGCCATCACCTTTATCGTCCTGTCCGCCGCCAAGATCATGTTGGCCGGCATGTCCCGCAAGGAGGGCGTCAAGTGAGCCCATCGCCAGAACACACCATGCCGCCGCAAAAAGCGCCGGCGCCCCAGCTCCATTCGAGCGCCAACCCGGTCTACCGCAAGCGCCTGTTCCGGCACCGCGCCGGCATCGCCCTGTCGGTGGCGGCCATGTCGGTCGGCCTGCTGTTCCTGGCCTGGATCCTGGCCACGCTCCTGGTCAAGGGCGTCGACGCGCTGTCCCTGGCGATGTTCACCCAGACCACGCCGGCGCCCGGCAGCGACGGCGGCGGCTTGATCAACGCCATCGTCGGCAGCCTGATGCTGGTCGGCCTGGCGACCCTGATCAGCACCCCGATCGGCATTCTGGCCGGCATCTACCTGGCCGAATACGGCGAGGAGAACAAGCTGGCCCAGGTGACGCGCTTCGTCACCGACATCATGCTGTCGGCGCCGTCGATCGTGATCGGCCTGTTCGTCTACGCGCTGTACGTGGCCAACGTCAAGCATTTCTCCGGCTGGGCCGGCACCATCGCGCTCGGCCTGATCGCCGTGCCGGTGGTGGTGCGCACCACCGACAACATGCTGCGCCTGGTGCCCAACAGCCTGCTCGAGGCGGCCTTCGCGCTCGGCGCGCCGCGCTGGAAGGTGGCCACCCTGGTGCGCCTGCGCGCGGTGAAGGCCGGCGTCGTCACCGGCGTGCTGCTGGCGCTGGCGCGCATCTCGGGCGAGACCGCGCCGCTGCTGTTCACGGCCCTGAACAACCAGTTCTTCAGCGCCGACATGAACGCGCCGATGGCGAACCTGCCGGTGGTGATCTACCAGTTCGCGATGAGCCCGTATGACAACTGGCGCAGCCTGGCCTGGGGCGGGGCGCTGCTGGTGACGTTCAGCGTGCTGGCGCTCAACATCCTGTCGCGCACCCTGTTCAGCCAAAAAATTCCGAATTAATCCCGAATTAATCCTATTACGCGGACGATATGAATACGCAGATACCAAGCGACGCCACGCCCGACCTGGCTTTGAAGAAAAAAACCATCGAGATCGCCGGGCTGAACTTTTTTTACGGCAAGACCCAGAGCCTGACCAACGTCAACCTCGACATCCACGAGAAGAAGGTCACCGCCTTCATCGGCCCGTCCGGCTGCGGCAAGTCGACCCTGCTGCGCACGCTGAACCGGATGTACGACCTGTACCCGGGCCAGCGCGCCGAGGGCAAGATCATCTACCGCGGCCGCAACGTGCTCGACGCCGACCAGGACGTCAACATGCTGCGCGCCAAGGTCGGCATGGTGTTCCAGAAGCCGACCCCGTTCCCGATGTCGGTCTACGACAACATCGCCTTCGGCGTGCGCCTGTACGAGGACTTGTCGAAGGGCGAGATGGACGAGCGCGTCGAGTGGGCCTTGAAGAAGGCGGCGCTGTGGGGCGAGGTGAAGGACAAGCTCGGCAAGAGCGGCCTGTCGCTCTCGGGCGGCCAGCAGCAGCGCCTGTGCATCGCGCGCGGCGTGGCGGTCAAGCCGGACGTGCTGCTGTTGGACGAGCCGACCTCGGCGCTGGACCCGATCTCGACCTCCAAGGTCGAGGAGCTGATCAGCGAATTGAAGCAGGACTACACGATCGCCATCGTCACGCACAACATGCAGCAGGCGGCGCGTTGTTCCGATTACACTGCCTATATGTACCTGGGCGAACTGGTGGAGTTCGGCGAAACCGACCAGATCTTCATGAACCCGGCGCGCAAAGAGACGCAGGATTACATCACGGGGCGCTTCGGCTGACGCGCGGTTCATTTCCGCGCCGGACCGGCACCCCGCACTTACAGAATTACGGAGAGACAGCATGATAGGCGAGCATTCATCCAAGCAGTACGACAACGAACTCGAAGCGATCCGCTCGAAGGTGCTCCTGATGGGCGGCATCGTCGAGACCCAGTTTCTCGACGCGATGACCTGTTTCCGCATCGGCAACGCCGAGCGCGCCGACCGCGTCATCCGCGAGGACGACGCCGTCAACCAGCTCGAAGTGTCGCTCGACGACGCCTGCAGCCACCTGATCGTGCGCCGCCAGCCGACCGCCAACGACCTGCGCACCATCATGGCGACCATCAAGGTGATCACCGACCTGGAGCGCATCGGCGACGAGGCGGCCAAGATCGCGCGCACCGCGAAAAGCCTGCACAGCCGCGGCAGCGCCGTCGTCAACCACTACGAAATGGTGCGCGGCATCGCCAACAGCGCCAGCGACCTGTTGCACGACGCGCTCGACGCCTTCGCCCGCAACGACGGCAAGCAGGCGCTGCAGCTGATCGCCCAGGACGCCATCATCGACCACGAATTCCGCTCGATCATGCGCAACCTGATCACCTTCATGATGGAGGACCCGCGCACCATCTCGGCCGCGCTCGACACGCTGTGGGTGGCCAAGGCCATCGAGCGCATCGGCGACCACGCCAAGAACATCGCCGAATACGTGATCTACGTGGTCGAGGGGCGCGACATCCGCCACCTGCGCACGCCCGAGGCCGCCGTGCCCGACGCGCTGCCCGAGTAATTCCCATGGCCGACAAGACGACGATCCTGATCGTGGAGGATGAGCCGGCCATCGTCGAGCTGGTGAAATACTCGCTGCGCGAGGCCGGCTGGAGCTGCGTGTCGGTGCCGAACGCGGCCGAGGCCTGGGCCTTCTTGCAGCAGCGCACGCCGCAACTGATCCTGCTCGACTGGATGCTGCCCGACCAGACCGGCCTGCGCCTGCTCTCGCGCATCCGCGCCGACCGCCAGTTCGGCGCCATTCCGGTCATCATGCTGACGGCGAAAAGCATGGAGGAGGACAAGCTGGCCGGCCTCGACAGCGGCGCCGACGACTACGTCACCAAGCCGTTCTCGCCGCGCGAGCTGCTGGCGCGCGCCAAGGCGCTGTTGCGCCGCAAGAGCCCCGAGCACGCCCAGGCCACTATGCGGGTGGCCAACGTCGGGCTCGACCCGTCGAGTTGCAGCGTCACCATCGACGAGCAGAAAATCGACATCGGCCACGCCGAATACAAGCTGCTCAAGTTCCTGATGGCGCACCCGGAGCGCGTGTTCTCGCGCAGCCAGCTGCTCGACAAGGTGTGGGGCGACCATGCCGTGATCGAGGAGCGCACCGTCGACGTCCACGTGCTGCGTCTGCGCAAGGCCTTGAAGGAGGCCGAGAGCCTGATCCGCACCGTGCGCAGCGTCGGCTACATGTTGTCTGAAAAGTAAAAAATGAATCCAAAATTGCTGTTCTGGGTGCCGGCCGCGCTGCGCATGGCCTTCATCCTGGCGGGCGTGGGCGTGCTGTGGTATCTGTTCGGCCTCCTGCCCGCGCTGGTGTGCGCGCTGCTGGCGATGGCGGCGATGGTGTTCACCCAGCTGTCCTACCTGTACCAGCTGAGCAGCTGGCTCGACCTGCCCGACAGCACCAAGCTGCCCGACGGCTGGGGCGCCTGGACCCATATCTTCTCGCGCCTGTACCGCCTGCGCCGCGACGAGGAGAAGAGCCAGGCCGAGCTCTCCGAATGGCTGGCGCGCTTCCGCCAGGCCATGCACCTGCTGCCGGACGGCGTGGTGATCATGGACGACGTGCTGTTCCTCGAATGGTGCAACCCGGCCGCCGAGCGCCACCTCGGCCTGAGCAACGAGCGCGACAAGGGCATGCGGGTGACCAATCTGATCCGCAGCCCGGAATTCATGGACTACATCATCCTCGGGCGCTACGAGCAGCCGCTCACGCTGTCGCTGCGCAGCCGCAAGCTGATCGTGCAGATCATCCCGTTCGAGAACCGGCGCCAGATCCTGGTCACGCACGACGTCACCGAGACCGAGCGCATCGAGCGCATGCGGCGCGACTTCATCGCCAACGCCTCGCACGAATTGCGCACCCCTTTGACCGTCATCGTCGGCTTCCTGGAAATCGCATCGAGCGAGCCGGACCTGGACGAGGCGACGCGCGCCGCCCACCTCAAGCTGATGACCGAGCAGGGCCGCCGCATGCAGCACCTGATCGAGGACATGCTGACCCTGTCGCGCCTGGAATCGGTCGACTATCCGCTGCGCGCCGAGCCGGTCGACATCGGCAAGCTGATGGAGCAGATCCTGCGCGAGGCGCGCGCCCTGTCGGGCGGCAAGCACGCCATCACGCTGAACTGCACCGGCCCCGACCTGCTCGGCAGCGCCGACGAGCTGCACAGCGCCTTCGGCAACCTGGCCTCGAACGCGGTGCGCTACACGCCCGCGGGCGGCAGCATCGAGCTGATCTGGGAAGACGGCTTGAACGGTCCGCGCTTCGTCGCGCGCGACACCGGCATCGGCATCAGCGCCGAGCACATCTCGCGCCTGACCGAACGTTTTTATCGGGTCGACAAGAGCCGCTCGCGCGAGACCCAGGGCACCGGCCTCGGGCTGGCGATCGTCAAGCACGTGCTGCTGCGCCACAGCGGCAGCCTGAGCATCGAGTCCGAGGCGGGCAAGGGCAGCAGCTTCATCGTCAATATGCCGAAGACGGTCGTCTCCGGCGTCGAGGGCGTGCAGTTGATCGCCTAAGTCTGGAATTGAACCGCGGCAATGCGTTACAATCGGCGACGCCATTTCCGCAGATCAGATTTCCCTCCATGCTTCCAAAATCCCTGTTCCGGCTCGCCATCGCCGCGGCGTTGCTAGCCGGTTGCCACAGCGCTCCCGTCGCCCCGACCACGCCCGCCGCCGTCCACGCGCCGCGCAAGATCAAGGTCGCGCTGGCGCTCGGCGGCGGCGCCGCGCGCGGCTTCGCCCACATCGGCGTCATCAAGGCCCTCGAATCGCAGGGCATCGTGCCCGACATCGTCGTCGGCACCAGCGCCGGCAGCGTGGTCGGCGCGCTGTACGCGGCGGGCCATTCCGGCTTCGCGCTGCAGAAGATGGCCTTCGACATGGACGAGGCGGCGATCTCCGACTGGGCCTTGCCGCTGTTTTCCAAGTCGTCGGGCGTGCTCAAGGGCGAGGCGCTGCAACACTATGTCAACAAGGCGGTCAACAACGCCCCCATCGAGAAGCTGAAGATTCCGTTCGGCGCGGTGGCGGCCGACTTGAAGAACGGCAGCCCGATCCTGTTCCAGCGCGGCAACACCGGCATGGCCGTGCGCGCCTCGTCGTCGGTGCCGGGCGTGTTCCAGCCGGTCGTCATCAGCGGCCACACCTACGTCGACGGCGGCCTGGTGGCGCCGGTGCCGGTGCGCTTCGCGCGCGACATGGGCGCCGACTTCATCATCGCCGTCAATATTTCGACCCAGACCGACGCGCAGGCGGTCCTCAGCTCGCTCGAAGTGATCATGCAAACGTTCAGCATCATGGGCCAGCGCATCAACCAGTTCGAGCTCAAGGAGGCCGACGTGGTGATCGCGCCGAGTCTGGGCGCGATGAAGAGCAACGATTTCAACGGCCGCAACCAGGCCATCCTGGCCGGCGAGCAGGCCGCCTTCGCGGTGATGGAGCAGATCAAACAAAAGCTCAAGGCCAAGCGCGGGCTGTAGGGCGCCGGCGGACAAAGCCGGGCTCGCGTACAATCGCGCTTCGTTTTTAAAAGGATGCAAGATGCAATCGAAACCAATGCTGACGTTGGATGACGTCAAGAAGATCGCCGCCGCGGCCGAAGCCGAGGCCGTCGCCAACGGCTGGGCGGTGGTCATTTCCATCGTCGACGACGGCGGCCATCCGCTGTGGCTGCAACGCATGGACGGCGTGGCGCCGCTGACCGCGCACATGGCCGCCGCCAAGGCCAGGACGGCCGCGCTCGGCCGGCGCGAATCGAAGATTTACGAGGACATGATCCTGAACGGGCGCATGTCGATGATGAGCGCGCCGGAGATCGAAGGCATGATCGAGGGCGCCGTGCCGATCGTGGTCGACGGCCACTATGTCGGCGCGGTCGGCGTCTCCGGCGTCAAGTCGGCCTGCGACGCGCAAATCGCCAAGGCCGGCATCGCCGCGCTGGGCGTCGCCACGCTGTCTTAACGATCCGGAATCAAGCTTGTCGATGCCGCCCCGCGTCACAGCCGGGCGGCATTGTCATATCCGGGCCGGGAAGATGTCGGTGATGCTGAGCGTTTGCGTGGAATGGTCGGGCCGGATCTGCTCGGCGACCAGGGCGACGATGGCCTGCGCCTGCTCGGGGTCGAATTCCTCGTGGAAGCGCTTCTTGACGCCATATTCCTGCAACTGGTGATAGTGGTCCGGCGTGACGTCGTGCCGCTCAAGGCAGCTTCTGGCGCAGGCCAGCGCACAGCCGTCGAGCGCGATGATGGCGCGGCCCGATTTTGCCAGCCGCACCAGCGGGCGCACATCGCCGCCGACGCCGGCGATGCACGACATCTCGGCCAGGCCGCGCCGGTCCAGTTCGAGCGCGACCTTGTTGGCGGTCTGCGCCGCGTTCGAGCATCCCGAGCAGGAATACACCAGCGGCAGCTCCCGTTTGCTAAATGGCATGACAAAATCTCCAGATCAAAAAATCCGCGGCGAACGCCAAGTGGCGCCCGCCGCGCGAGTCGGCTTCAAGCGATCAGCGGGATCGCGACCAGCGAGCACAACATCACCCACGCCAGCGCGCCGACCGAGAACACCTGGTAGCTCAGCTCCTGCGCTTCGAGCGGATTGCTCATTTTGAGGATGCGGAAGCTGCCGTGATACAGCATGTTGGCGGCGACGAACAGGCCGAACAGCGCGGCGCCGGCGACGACCCACGGCTCGGAAGAGGCCAGCGCGAGCGCGGACAGCCACATCGGCACGGCGCTCAGCGCGGCCAGCAGGAACGCGTCCTTGAACGCCAGCGTGCCGCCGCGCTTGTGCGCCCGCGCCTGGATGACCAGGCCCATCAGCGGCACCGTCAGCAGCTCGGCGATCAGGAACAGCTCGGCGGCCGTCTGCCAGCGCGCCGGGGCCGCGTCGATCAGGTAGCTGGCCGCGTGGTGGTTGCCGGCGTACAGCAGCATCAGCGGTGGGATCAGCGAGAACGGCGCGACGATGAGCAGCAGCGTCTTCCACACCGACGGATGCACGGCGCTCACTTCGTTCCAGCCATCGCGGAACGAAAAGGGCAGCTTCACTACTTGCAGCACGTTCATATCAACTCTCCCAGGTGGTCGGCCGGTGCCGGCTATGGAGGAGGGCGCGTTCGTCGCCGCCATCCCGGATCGTCGGTGCGCCGCCAGTTCGCCCATGGATGCATTGACCCGGCCGCTTCCCTTGAATTTCACTATATCATGTTATGATACAAAATCAAGGCGCGAATGCCGTCCTCGACCGGCCTGGCAAACATGGTGATTTGGGTTATGATCCGGGCCTGACGTCACTCCCGCGCTCCACGATGCCCGATTTGCAGCCCCCCTCCGAGCCAACCAAACCGCTCTCCAAGCAAGACTACGAACAACTGGCGGACTTCCGGTATCAGCTGCGGCGCTTCCTGCGCTTCAGCGAGGAAGTCACCCAGCAGCGCGGCATCACGCCGCTGCAATACCTGTTGTTGTTGCAAGTGAAGGGCTATCCGGGCCGCGAGTGGGCCACCATCGCCGAGCTGGCCGAGCGCCTGCAATCCCATCACCACGGCGTGGTGGCGCTGGCCTCGCGCTGCGAGGCGGCAGAATGGGTGGCGCGCCGGCCGGGCCGGGAAGACAAGCGCTGTGTCGAAATCTATCTGTTGCCCAGGGGCGAGCAACTGCTGGCGGAATTGGCCTTGCTGCACAAGGATCAGTTGCGCGACCTGCAAGCGGACTTCCGCTTCCCGTCGATTTAGTCGGGCCGCCTCATCACGCCGCTTGCAATTGCTGTGAGCGGCTTCTCACTTGATGAAATTGTTCGAAGTCTGCGCGCAACACCGCGACGATGTCGCCGTCGATGGCGCCCTCGCCGACGAGCTGGTCGAGCACCGCCAGGCATTGCGCGCGTTCCATGCCGACCCGGTACGGGCGATCCTCGGTGATCGCCGTAAAAATGTCGGCCACGGCGATGATGCGCGCGCCGAGCGGAATCTCGCGCGTGCGGAACGGATAGCCCGCGCCGTCCAGGCGCTCGTGGTGCAGCGCGGCCCAGGTGGCGACGAGCTCCAGGCTGGGCACCATCGACAGGATCTGGTGCGTGTAGTACGGATGCTGGCGGATCACCAGCATCTCGTCGGGCGTCAGCCGGCCGGGCTTGTCGAGCAGCGCCGGCGGCACCGCCAGCTTGCCGATGTCGTGCAGATAGCCGGCCACGCCGATCAACCGGGTTTCCACCGGCGCCAGGCCGAGCTTCGCCGCCAGCAACTCGCTGGTGGCGGCCACGCCGCTCGAATGGACGGCGGTGAACGCGCTGCGATAGTCGATGATCTTGCCGAACACGCGCGACAGGCGGTGCAGGCCGTCGAGATCGAGCGGCACCGTCGCATCGCCGAGGCGGCGCCGCAGGATGTGCTCCTTGTGCCGGCTGGTCAGGTCGAGCCAGAACGATTCCTTCCGGGAAACCGCCTCGAACGCTTCCGCCACCCGCGGATGAAACAGCCGTCCGGCGCCGGCGGCGAGAATCGGGCGCAGCGCGGCGGCCTGCCGCAAGATATTGCCGGCCTCGTCGGGCAGCACCGCGACCCGGTCGGCCAGGCGCAGGATGTGGCTGGCGAAAGGCACCGCTTCGCCGTCCGATTGCTCGCCCGCGCCGTCGTTCCAGTCGACATGGTGAAAACGGATCGCCCGCGCCGCTGCGGCAAAGAGCGGGAAGTCGCGCAGCATCAGATAGCCCTCGAAGCCGTGCCGGTTGATTTCCTCGGCGCTGCGATTGCGGTCGAGCCGGTCGTGCGTCAGCGCCTCGTCGAACAGCGTGCGCCAGGCCGGCGAGCTGACCGCCGCCACGTCGTGCAAGGCGCCGCCGATCATCACGTCTTGCAGCGCCTGCCCGCGCAAGCCGAGCTCCTCGGCCACGCAGGAGGCGACATAGGCCACCCGCAAATGGTGCTCCGACACGGCCGGATGCAGAAAGTCGGTCGCGCGCGTCAGGCACAACACCATGTCGAGCAGGCTGACTTGAATTTCTTCGGCGGGGGTGGGCATGCGTGTTCCGGCGGGCCGGCTTTGAGGGGCTGAGCCGGGCAAGTGTAAATAAATTTCCAAAAAGAAGCAAACAAAATATATCTTTCTGGATGGCTGTTCAAGCCGTTGCCGCGCAGTTAGGATATCGCAGGAAAAAGCGGGCGTTGCCTTCGGCTTGCGGCCGCGATTGCCGGCCCGGCGGCGTCGCCGCCACCCGTTTTGTTATCAGGTTGTTGTCAATAAGGATCAGGCTGAACATGGATTACCCCGCATTTTTCGACCAGGCGCCCGCCATCACCATGCACGACGGCCTGGCCGAACTGCTGGGCGCGTGCAGCGACGGCCTCATCACTTATCGTTACATCGACGCGGTGCGGCTGGCCGGCCACTCGTGCCCGACGGTGGCCGCCGCCTACCTGATGGCGCGGCGCGCGCTGCGGATCCTGTATCCCGACCAGATTCCCGAGCGCGGCATGCTGCAAGTGAGCTTGGCGGCGGCGCGGGAGGAGGGCGTCACCGGCGTCACCGCCAGCGTGATCGGCCTGATCACCGGGGCGGCCGGAGCGGGCGGCTTCAAGGGCATCGGCGGCAATTTCCGCCGGCAGGATTTATTGCGCTTCGGTGCGGCCGAGGTCGGCTCTGGCGAGCTGCGCGTCGAGCGCAGCGACACCGGCGCCGGCGTGACGCTGCAAGCGCGCCTGGCGCGGGTGCCGCCCGATCCGCGCACCGGCGCCTTGCTGCAAGCCATCCTGGCCGGCCAGGCGACGCCGGAGCAGGCGGCGCAGTTCGCCGTCTTGTGGCAGGAGCGGGTGCGAAAAATCCTGGTCGAGCATGCCGACGATCCGGAGTTGATCGTGTCTTCTTTGCAATGAACTCTCCCGCCCGCCCCCCAACCACTCGATTTGTCCCGTCCGGCGCCCCGCGTGGCGCCGGCCCAACCTGAAGGAATCCCGCACATGAACAACGTCCCATTCGCCGATCTGCTCGCCGCCGCCAACCAGCAGTTGGAGCCGCAGCGCATGCTATTCGTGTTCGCCGAATCGCAATTGCCCGACCAAGCCTCCGAGATCGAGAAGCGCCGTTTTGACGAAGGGCAAGGCGGCGTGCTGACGCCGGTGATGTGCGTCGATAAATTGCCATCCGAAATAGGAAGTTTCGCCGATTTGGTC
>JACMLV010000371.1 GCA_014379395.1 Burkholderiaceae bacterium | reverse complement strand
GGTCGTCGCGGTGGGATCACTCGTCGACGTCGTCGTCGACGACGAGGACGTCGTCGTGTCCACCGCCGGTGCCGCCGCCGGCGCCGAGGTCGGCGTGGTCGCCGCCTACCGGCGCGCGGTGCCGCGGCTGACGCCGCAACTGGCGGCCACGCTGCGCCGCCTGCTCGAGCACGGCAACGACTGGATCGTCACCAGTTCGGAAGCCCTGCGGGGCCTGATGGCGCTGCTCGAAGAGCTCGACGGCCAGGACGGCGCACCGGCAAACGCTGTCGCAAAAATGCAACAACAACATTTGATCGTCCCGCACGCCCGCATTGCACAAAGCGCGCAGGGGCTGGGCTTCACCCGGCTGACGCTCACCGGATCAGGCGACGAACGGGTAGTTGCCGCGTTACAATCACGACCATGAACGAATTGCCACCTTTATCGCCACCCTCGCCAGCCGTATCCGAACCGGGCGCCGCGCCCGCCGGCGCCGCCGTGAAACCTGAAGCGGCGACGCCGATCGGCGAGATGCTGCAACGCCCGCTGACGATCGCCGTCATCACGCTTGGCATCTTGCTGGCCGCGCAGACCTGGTCGACCCACAACCAGGTCCGCAATCTGCGCGAGGAAATGGCGCGCCGCCTGCAGAAGAACGACGCCAGCGGCGCCGAGACGATCGCGCTGGTGCGCGCGGTGCAGGAAACGAGCAAGGAGCTGCAAAGCAAGGTCGGCCTGCTGGAGAACCGCCAGAGCGAGGCCCAGAGCCAGCAGCTGGCGCTGGAACAGTTGTATCAGGACTTGTCGAAGAACCGCGACGAGTGGGCGCTGGCCGAAATCGAGCAGGTGCTCTCGACCGCCAGCCAGCAGCTGCAACTGGCCGGCAACGTGCCGGGCGCCTTGATCGCGCTGCAAAACGCCGACCGCAGCCTGTCGCGCTCGGACAAGCCGCAATTCATCACGATCCGGCGCGCCATCGCGCGCGACATCGAAAAACTGAAATCCCTGCCGAACGTCGATTCGATCGGCCTGGCCTTGCGGCTCGACGCCGTGATCGCCCAGGTCGACGCGTTGCCGATGCTGGCCGACGAAAAGCCGGCCCTGCCGGCGCCGGCGGCGCCGCATCCGGCCAAGGCCAATCCGGGCGCGAAGGCGGCCGAGCCGGCCCCGGCCAACCCGTGGCTGCTCAAGTTGCAGGGGCTGTGGCACGACCTGACCAGCGAAATGTGGGTCGACGTGCGCCAGCTGATCCGGGTGCGCAGCGTCGAGACGCCGGACGCGCTGATGCTCTCGCCGAGCCAGGCCTACTTCCTGCGCGAAAACCTCAAGCTGCGTCTGCTCAACGCGCGCCTGGCGCTGCTCTCGCGCAACGAGAGCGCCTTCCGCACCGACCTGATCGCCGCGCAGGACGCGCTGCTCAAGTATTTCGACACCCGCGCCAAGCCGACCCAGACCGTGCAAGCCCTGCTGCGCCAAGTGCAGGCGAGCAATCTGGCGATCGACATGCCGACCCTGTCCGAGAGCCTGAACGCGGTGCGCAACTACAAAGCGAAGCCTTAAGTCCATGCGTCTATTCCTCTGGTTACTCGCCTTGATGGCCGCGGCCATCGGCATCGCCGTGACGGCGCGCTTCAATCCCGGCAACGTGGTGCTGTTCTATCCGCCGTACCGGCTCGACTTGTCGCTCAACTTCTTCCTGGTGCTGCAGACGGCGCTGTTCGTGCTGCTCTACATGCTGGTGCGCGCCTTCCGCGGCACCATGGGAATGCCGGAGAAGGTCGCCGCCTACCGGCGCAGCAAGCGCGAGCGCGACAGCAACAAGGGTCTGCGCGAAGCCTTGAAGGCGCTCTTCGAGGGCCGTTTCGGGCACGCCGAAAAAGCCGCGCTGCGCGCCGCCGACCTGCCGGAAAACGCCGGCCTGGCGGCCCTGATCGGGGCCCGCGCCGCGCATCGGATGCGCCAGGGCGAGCGGCGCGACCTGTGGCTGGCCAAGATCGGCGCCGACAGCGCGTTGAAGACCGCGCGCCTGATGACGGTGACCGAACTGGCGGTCGACGAGCACCGGCCGGAACAGGCGCTCGACGCGGTGCGCGAGCTCAACGCGAGCGGCACGCGCCACATCCACGCGCTGCAATGGTCGCTCAAGGCCCAGCAGCAAGCCAAGAACTGGCCCGAGGTGCTGCGCCTGGTGCGCTCGCTCGACAAGCACCGCGCGCTGCATCCGGCGCTCTCGCAGCGGCTGCGCGAACTGGCCTACGACGACTTGTTGTCGGACCGCGCCAACGACGCCGAATCGGTGCAGCGGGTCTGGTCGGCGATTCCGCCGGTCGACCGCGTCACGCCGTATGTCGCCTGCCGCGCGGCGGGCGCGTTCAGCGCCCGCGGCCTGCACGACCAGGCGCGC
>JACMLV010000370.1 GCA_014379395.1 Burkholderiaceae bacterium | reverse complement strand
CTGCCCGCCGCGCCCGCGTCCCGGCCGGCGTAGCGCGCCAGCGCCGCCTGGGCCGGCTCGGACAGCACCAGCGCTTCGCTGTAGAGCTCGATGCGCGTCATTTGCAGCTGCACGTTGCGGGCCACCTGCTTGACGATCTCGCTGGAAAACAGGCGCGTCTTGGCGTCGATTTCGCGGCTCGACTCGGCGTACGAGATGTAGCCCGAGACCAGCAGCGGCAGCAGCGAGAGCAGGATCAGCGAGGTGATCAGGCGGTACTTGATGCGGATGCGGCGCAGCCGGGTGGTGCAATACTGGGCCGGGGAGGCGCTCATGTGCCGGTTCCGGCCGCGCCTACAGGCGCGCCTCGCGCTTGATCGACTGCTCCAGCGCGCGCGCGGCCTGGCGCGGCGTGACCTTGTCTTGCAGCACGTCCTGCAGCAGCGGGTGCAGCATTTCGATGGTGCCGGCCGGCAGGAAGGAATAGTAGGGGCTGGCCGTCAGCGGGGCCTTGCCGACGCGCTCGATATAGGCGGCGATCTGGGCGTCGCCGGCCGGCTCGCCTGATGCCTGTTTCAGCGGCGCGATGTTGTGGCGCTTGTTTTGCTGGATCGCCAAGCCGGGCCCGAACAGGAATTCGAGGAACTGCATCGCCGCCTTCTTGTTGCGCGTCTCGCACACGGCGAACCCGGTCTCGCTGCCGAT
This sequence comes from Burkholderiaceae bacterium, assembly GCA_014379395.1. Taxonomy (GTDB): domain Bacteria; phylum Pseudomonadota; class Gammaproteobacteria; order Burkholderiales; family Burkholderiaceae_D; genus Janthinobacterium. The sequence goes on along the minus strand of JACMLV010000370.1, from coordinate 882 downwards.
CACCGGCACCACCGGCGCGCCGCGCGCGTTCCAGGGCGGCACGAACACGCCGGTCTGGAAGCCCTTGCCGTTCATCAGCATGCCGGAGGCCCAGGTGCCGTGGAAGGCCATCGCCGTCTTGCCCTCGGTGAACAGGGCGATGCCCTCGTCGTAGCCGGCGCGCATGTAGTCGGGCTGGGCGTAGCCGCGCCGGGCGATCAGTTTGATTTCCGAAAAGATGGCGGCGCCCTCGGGCGTGTCGAGCGCCAGGCTGCCGTCGGCGATCCTGCGCTTCCAGTCCGGCGTGCGCGCCACGACGTGGTTGGCGAAGCCGAAGCTGAACGGGCCGTTGGCGAGCGTGTTGGGAAAGCCGCCGTTCCACATGATGGGCGCGATGCCGGCCCGCTTCAATTGCTCGCACAGGGCCAGGAACTGCTCGAAATCGGTCGGCAGCGCCGTCACGCCGGCGCGCTCGAACAGGCTCTTGTTGTAGTAGATCAGGGTCGCGGCGACGCCGCCGGCGATGCCGTAGTGGCGGTTGCCCGGCGTGGTCCAGTCCGGTTTGAGGCGGTCCAGCATATTGTTCCAGGCCGCGCTCCGGCCGACCTCGGCCAGGATGCCCTGCTCGGCCAGCGTCACCGCGTAGGCGTTCGGATTGACCGAGATGATGTCGGGCAGCTGGTTGGCGGCGATCTTCGGCTTCAGGTTGGCCTCGACCGAATCGCCGATCATGAATTCGAGGTCGACCCGGATGCCCGGATTTTGGCGGTTGAACTCGGCGGCGATCTGCTGCATCTCCTGCGGCCAGTCGGGGGCCCAGACCAGCGCGGTGATGGTGGTGACGGGCGCATTGGCCGGCGCCGGCGCCGCGTTGGCGTTGTCGCGGCCGCAGCCGGCCAGCGT
>JACMLV010000369.1 GCA_014379395.1 Burkholderiaceae bacterium | reverse complement strand
GCTCGGCGTGCTTGCGCTCGGTGATGTCGGCGTGGGTGCCGAGCGCGCGCAGCGCGCGCCCGCTGGCGTCGCGCGCGATCACCATGCCGCGCGAGATGATCCACTTCCAGCTGCCGTCCCGGCAGCGCACCCGGTACTCGCTCACGCGCAGCCCGCCGACCCGGCTGGCGTAGACGCGCCGCTCGTCCATCGCGTGCTGCAGGTCGTCTGGATGGACATGCTCGCGCCAATCGGTCAGGGTGCCGTCGGGCATGTCCTCGGGATAGCCCATCATCTGCTTCCAGCGCGGCGACAGGTGCAGCGCGTCGGTGGTGATGTTCCAGTCCCACACGCCCTCGCCGGCCCCGTCGAGGGCGAAGCGCCAGCGGAACTCGCTTTCTTGCAGCGCTTGGCGCGCCTGCGCCAGCTCGCGGTAGGATTTCAGCGCGAAATGGGCGCTGATGAGCATCACCGCGGCCAGCACCGCCAGCCGCAGCGCGTCGATTTCGAGGTCCTTCCACAGCGCCTGGCTCAGCGCGCTCAGCGAAACGCCGGCGACCACGTCGAGCGGCAACGGATCGAGCCGGTGCGCGCTGTAGAGCCGGGTCACGCCGTCGAGTTCGCTGCGCGCGACATAGCTGCCCGACGGCGTCTGGCGCATCTGCGCGTAGGCGGCCGATGCGGCGACGTTGGCGCCGAACGATTGCGCGAACAGCGGCACCCGCGCCACCATCTTGCCGCCGCGGTGCACCAGCGCGATCAGCATGTCTTGATTGGGGCGCGCGTTGTCGAACATGTCGGCCAGGTGCTCCGCATTCATCGCCCCGACCACCACGCCGACGAAGCGGCCCCGGTCGTCGATCACGCGCCGGCTCAGCGTGAGAACCGGACGCCCCAGCACTTTGGCCAGCACCGGCTCGCCGACGTACAGGCCGGAATCAAGGCCGCCGGCGGCCAGGGCGCGGAAATAATCACGCTCGGCAAACATCACGCCGGCCATGTCGGCGCGGCCCGAGGTGGTCACGCCGCGGCCGCCGGCGTCGATGAACAGCAGCAAAAAGTCGTCGCTCGAAATCGGGATGTGGCTTTGCAACAACGCTTGTATCGCCGCCGCATCGCTGGCTTGGCCGGGCGGCAAAGCCGTGAAGTTCTTGGCGAAGCCGGCCAAGGCGGAATCGACCAGCCGGATCGTATCGGTGACATGGGCGCCGATCGCGTGCGCCAGCGCCTGGGTCTGGGCGCGCGCCGTGTGTTGCCGCTGCTCATGCGCGGCGTGCAGATTCCAACCCAGGGCGGCCACCGCCAGGGCGGCCACCGCCACAAAGCCGAGCAGCAGGCGGCGCCGGAAGCGCACATAGTCGCTCGACAAAGGCGAAGCGGAAGAAGTCATGGTCTGGCTGGCGCGGGGTTCACAATTTCGAAGGGACGGACAAATCGGATGTTGCTCTGCAAAAATTGCCTTGTAAACATATTATCGCGCGAATGCCGGGCCGCGGCGAGCGCGCCGGAACGTGCTTTTTGCACGCATTTATGGCAAGCTGCGAGAATTGTATCCACAAGGCAAGTGCGGTTATGCGCCTTGCGGGCGACCGGAAGCCGGGCTGTGCCATCCGCGTTTCCGGCTTGCCGTCGCGCCAATTAGATTCGATCGCTCCCATGAAACTGACCTTCCGCACCAAGTTGTTCCTGCCCCTCGCGATCAGCTGGCTGTGCCTGCTCGGCATCAGCGCCGTCGACATCGTCCACGGCAAAAACAACCGCCTCGAGGAGCGCCAGTTGGCGCTCAAGTTCGCCGCCGACGTCGGCCTGTCGACCGTCAAGGAATACGCCGACCTGGCCGCCAGCGGCGCGCTGACGAAGGAGGAGGCGCAAAAGCAGGCGCTGCTGCGCCTGAAGGCCATGCGCTACGGCAAGGACGGCTATTTCACCATCGTCGATTCGGGCCCGACCGTGGTGATGCATCCGATCAAGGCCGAGATGGCCGGCAAGGACGTCGGCGAGTTCAAGGACGCCAACGGCACCTATGTCTACCGCGACGTGGCCGCCATCGCCAAGGGCGGCGGCGAGGGCTGGATCGAATACGTCTGGCCCAAGCCGGGCCACCCGGACCCGGCCAAGGTGTTCCCCAAGGGCGCCTACGTGCTGACCTACAAGCCGTGGGACTGGAGCTTCATCGCCGGCCTCTACCTCGACGACCTGACCGAGGCGCTGGTGCGCGACCTGTGGCGCGCCGCCATCGCGCTGATCGGGATCGGCGTGGCGCTGACCGGCGTGGTGTTGCTGGTGATCCGCAGCATCGAGCGCTCCATCGGCGGCGACCCGGATCATGCGGCCGAGATCGCCCGCCAGATCGCCGACGGCGACCTGGCCGCGCCGGTGACGATACGCGGCGGCGACCACGCCAGCTTGCTGTTTTCGATGAAGAACATGCGCGACAGTCTGCATGGCATCGTCGGCCAGGTGCGCCACGGCGCCGAGACGATGGCCACCGCCTCGAGCGAGATCGCGAGCGGCAACCTCGACTTGTCCTCGCGCACCGAACAGCAGGCCAGCGCGCTCGAGGAGACCGCCTCCTCGATGGAGGAGCTGACCTCGACCGTGAAGCAGAACGCCGACAACGCGCGCCAGGCCAACGTGCTGGCGGCGTCGGCCTCGCAGGTGGCCGAGCGCGGCGGCGCGGTGGTCGGCAGCGTGGTCGCCACGATGGCCTCGATCAACGACTCGTCCAAGAAGATCGCCGACATCATCGGCGTCATCGACGGCATCGCCTTCCAGACCAACATCCTGGCCCTGAACGCGGCGGTCGAGGCGGCCCGGGCCGGCGAGCAGGGCCGCGGCTTCGCCGTGGTGGCGACCGAGGTGCGCAACCTGGC
>JACMLV010000038.1 GCA_014379395.1 Burkholderiaceae bacterium | reverse complement strand
TCGGCAATCAGGTCAAGCGCTAAGCGACACCGCGCCAAGCCCGCCAGCCCGGGCTTGGCGCCGGCCCGGGGCGGGGCGGCACCAAGCCCCCCCGGCCAATCCCGCATCGCCGCCATTTTTTCCCGCGGATTTTCCAGCCAAATCTCCAGCCGATTTCCAGCCGATTTCCAGCCATTTCGCGCCAACTTTCCACCGCCACGCCGTCGCCTCATGCGAACGCGTTGGCCATGCCGCTGGCGCCGACATCCTTGACCAGCCCATAGCAGCGGCAAGACACCGCTTCGAGCCCGGCCGCGTCGATGATTTCAATGTTGCCGCGGCTGTAGGTGATCAGCTTTTGCTGCTGCAAGGCGCTGGCGGCCTTGGTCACCCCGACCCGCCGCACGCCCAGCGCGTGCGCCAGGAATTCGTGCGTGACGTGGAATTTCTCCGATTGCAGGCGGTCGCGCGTGATCAAGAGCGTGCGCGCCAGGCGCGCCTCGAGCACATGGAAACGGCTGCACACGGCGATTTGGATCGCCTGCCCCAGCAAGATGTCGGTGTAGCGGTACAGCAGGCGCTGCAACGATTCGGTCTTGCCGAATTCGGCGCGAAAATCGGCCCGCGCGATGCGGCTCACGCGCCCGGCGCGCTGCACCACGGCGCGCACCTGGGCCAGCTCGTGGCCGAGCGCGACCGAGGCGCCGATCATGCCCTCGCAGCCGACCGAGCCCACTTCCAGCGTCATGCGCCCCTCGGCCACGGCCAGCAGCGAGATCAGGCTGTCGTCCGGAAAATACAGATAGGCGATGGCCTGGCCCGGCTCGCACAACACCTGCCCGGCCTCCACCGTCACGGTGTCGAACAGCGCCGCCAGGCGCGACCAGTCAGACTCGGGCAGGCTGGCCAGCAAGCGGTTGGCGTTTGCCGGCGGCGCGGCGTGGCAGAGTTTCATGGCGTCGTCCCGCTGAGGCACCGCCGGCGGGCGCGGGGTTCGCAGGCCCGGGGTAAAGCGAAAGGCGTGGCGGAAGGCATGGTGGCTGGGATTCGTGTGAACGGCGGCAAGATCCGCACGGCGTGCGAGATGAGCGTTTAGCTTATCGACGGACATTTTTCCTGTATGTACGGTGACGCACGCAAGCATGAGAAGCGGTCCCGCGACGCGCCGTCTTTCCGGCGCTCCATGTACGCCAGCGTACAGAACGTCGTGCCGGCGAGGAACACAATGCCTGCACGATATCGCTTAGTTCGGCCCGGCCGGCGGCGATACAGGCGCCGCCGCGTGCGGCACCGGCTAACCCGAGGATTCCATCATGCTCTATACCATCGCTGTCGTACTCATCATCCTGTGGCTGCTTGGCCTGGTCACCTCCGTCACCATCGGCGGCTTCATCCACGTCCTGATCGTGGTCGCCGTCATCATGATCCTGCTGCGCCTGATTAGCGGACGCGGCCTGTAGCGCCCTTGCGCGCGGGCCCGCCGCCGGCGCGAGTAACGTGCAGCGGAGCGGCCCCTTTCGGACTAAAATTCAATAGCAAAACAAGTCAGGAGTCATCATGCACACCACACCCAAAACCTTGTGCGCCGCCTTGGCGCTGGCGCTGGCCGTCTCCGGCTGCGCCGACATGAGCGCGACCCAGCGCGGCACCGCCACCGGC
>JACMLV010000037.1 GCA_014379395.1 Burkholderiaceae bacterium | reverse complement strand
GGGCGCAGGCGGCGCCGATCTGCGCGGCGCCAACCGCCCGCCCTCGAGCGCGCCAGCGCGGCATAGAACGCCACCATCGGCAGCGGCGCGGCGCCGGCGTCGTGATGCATCACGTTGATCAGGCCATAGCGGCTCTCGCCCTTGTAGCCGATGCGGCGCGCGATCCCGGCCAGCCACGGGATCAAGGCGAACTTGAGCGTGTTGGGCAGCACATAGGCCTCGGCGTAGCCGCGCGCCCGCAGCGCGCGCGCCAGCTTCCAGCGCTCCTTCAATTGCAGCGCGCCGTGCCGGAACGGGGTTTCGACGACCGCATCGACCTCGCTCATCTGGCGCCACACCGGCGCCACCGCCGGCGGCGCCAGCACGTCGATGGGTCGCTCCGGATGCTGCTCGCGCAGCAGGCGCAGCAGCGGCTGCGCCATCACCGCGTCGCCGATCCAGTTGGGCGAGATGACCAGGCGGCGCGTCATCACGCCGCCTCGCTGAATTGCAGGCGGTACAGGTTGGCGTACACGCCGCCGCGCGCCAGCAGCTCGGCGTGGCGCCCCACCTCGATCACGCGGCCGTGGTCGAGCACCGCGATGCGGTCGGCCCGCTCGATGGTCGAGAGGCGGTGCGCGATCACCAGGGTGGTGCGGCCGGCCATCAAGGTGTCGAGCGCGGCCTGCACCGCGCGTTCGGATTCGTTGTCGAGCGCCGAGGTGGCCTCGTCGAGGATCAGGATCGGCGCGTCCTTGTAGATCGCGCGCGCGATCGCCACGCGCTGGCGCTGGCCGCCCGACAGCCGCCCGCCGTTCTCGCCGATCATGGTGTCCAAGCCGTCGGGCAGCGCCGCCACCACGTCGTCCAGATGGGCCGCCTTGACCGCCGCCGCCAGCCGCTTCGGATCGACGTGTTCCACGCCGTAGGCGATGTTGGCGCCCAGCGTGTCGTCGAACAGCACCACGTTCTGGCTCACCATCGCCAGCTGGGCGCGCAGGCTGGCCAGCTTGATCTGGTCGAACGGCACGCCGTCGAGCGTGACGCGGCCCGTCTCGGGCGCGTAAAAGCGCGTCGCCAGATTGACCATGGTCGACTTGCCGCCGCCCGACACGCCGACCAGCGCCAGCGTCTCGCCGGCCGCGATCTCGAGCGAGACGTCCGACAGCGCCGGCGCGGCCTGGCCGGGATAGCGGAACGAGACGTGCTCGAACGCGAGCCGGCCCTTGGCGCGCTCGAATTCGATGGTGCCGGGGTCGGGCTCGACCGCCGCGTCCATCATCGCGAACACGGTTTCGGCCGCCGCCATGCCGCGCTGCAGCGGGCCGTTCACCTCGACCAGGTTTTTCAAGGGCGCCAACAGCATCAGCATGCTGGTGATGAAAGCGGTGAATTCGCCCACCGTGATCTTTTCGTGCAGCGCCATCACCACCACCGTCGACACCGCCAGCGAGGTCACCACCTGGGTGATCGGCACGGTCGCCGCGGCGGCCACCGTCATGCGCTGCTGGAAGCCGCGCAGGGCCTCGCTGCGCGCCTCGAAGCGGGCCTTCTCGTAGCGCTCGCCGGAGAAGATGCGGATCACCTGGTGGCCGCGCGCGGCCTCCTCGACCACCTGCGTCATCTCGCCGGTGACACGCTGGTTGTCGCGGTTCAGGCGCCGCAGGCGCTTGGTGGTGGTGCGCACGATCAAGGACGTCAGCGGCACGATCACCAAAGCCACCAGGGTCAGCCTCCAGTTCAGGTAGAACAGATAGCCGAGCAGCGCCAGCACCGTCAGCGTGTCGCGCACGAAGGCCAGGAAAACCGAGTTGATCATGTCGACCACCTGGCGCACGTCGCCGATGACGGTGTTGATCATGGTGCCGGTCGACTCCTCCTGGAAGTGCGCGGCGGGCAGGCGCAGCAGGCGGTCGAACATGCCGCGGCGCAGATCGTTCAAGACGCGCCCGATGACCCAGTTGTTCAGGTAGGCGGTGGAAAAGGTGAACACGCCGCGCAGCGCGAAGATCGAGATCAGGATGGCCGGCACCCACCACAGGCTGAAGGCGACCTTGTGCTCGCCGAAGCCGTTGTCGAGCAGCAGCTGCATCGAGTTGGTCAGCATCGGCTGGGTGCTGGCGGTGCCCGCCATCGCGAACAACGCCAGGATTCCGCGCGTGCGGTACGGCTTGACGATCTTCAGCAGGCGGCCGATGACGGCGCTATTTTCCATCGCATTCTTTCAGGTTCGGGCGGGCGGTTCGGTGCCGTCGATACGGCGTCGGCCATTATCGCTGATGCGGGCTTGAGCGGCAACGGGGGCCCCGGGATGGGAGGCAAGCAACTTGCCAGTTGACTAAGACATCCAGGGCTGCGATACTTCCCGCTGAAAATTTTTATTTCCTCCTTACCAATAATGGGCGCAAAAAATGAGACTTAAATTCTGGGGTGTCGCAATGGCGATGGCGAGCGGTCTGGTCGTGACGGGCTCGGCCGTCGCCGGCGACGCCGATTTCACCTTGGTCAACAAGACCGGCTATCCGATCCGTTCGGTGTACATCGCGCCAAGCAGCAAAAAAACCTGGGGCAACGACCGCCTCGGCGACGGCATCCTGGAAAACAACCGCTCGCGCCTGATCAAATTTTCCAACCGCGCCCAATGCGAGCAAAGCCTGAACATCACGTTCGACGACGACGGCTCGGAAGTCGAATGGGACGATTTCGACCTGTGCGAACTGAACAAGATCACCTTGAAATACAACCGCAAGACCGGCACCGTCTCGGCCGACACGGAATAAGCCTGCAGCGATCAGCGCGCCCGGCGAGGGCGCGTTGATTGGCCCGGCGGCATGCTTGGCGCCGGTTCCCCCCCGCTCCCGATCTGGAAGCGCCGCCTTGTTTCGCAACACGCCAGTTTGCCTCCCTTTTTTTGCCGCGCGCGTGCGCCAGCGAACAGACCGGCCCCGCCGCCGACGCGAAGCTGGCCGTTTTCAAGCTGGCCGCTCGCGGCCGGCCGAGTCATCTGAGGAGGTGCGCCATGCGCGTGGACATTTATCGGCGGGCCGAAAACGACGGCATTTTTTCCTACCTCGCGGTCCCGGAGGGCAAATCGATCCCGCAGGAGGCGATCAGCACCGACTGGTTGC
>JACMLV010000368.1 GCA_014379395.1 Burkholderiaceae bacterium | reverse complement strand
CGGCTCGTCGGCGGCCTCGATCAGCACGAAGCAGGCCGACACGCCGCGGCGGCGCAGCGAGGCCAGGTTGCCGGCGCTCAGGCTGGCGCCGGCCAGCAGCAGGACGCTGCCGGCGGCGTCCTTCAGGTCGCGCGCCAGCACCATGCCGGCCTCGGCCTGCTCGATGTCGATGCGGGTGGCGAGCGGCGCGCTCATGGCCGGCCCTGGCAACGGTTGAGGGTGATCAGGCTGCCGCGCGCGGCCGACTGGGCGCCCATCGGATACAGCGCCACCTCGTACATGGCGCCGTCGATGGCCGCGACGTGGTTGGCGGCGGCCGCTTCGGCGCCCGGCGCCGGAAACAGCTCCGGCAGCACGCAGCAGGCCTCGTTGCCGAGCAGCGCGCCGGCGCCCTCGAACAGGCCGGCGGCGGCCGCGTTGACGAAGGCGATCATGCCCTCGTCGTCCATGCCGATGACCGGCAGCGGCAGCAGCTGCAGCAGTTCGCGCGCGATGTTGAGGCTGATCTCGTCGCGGCTGATCTGTTGCTGCTTTTGCTGCAGCAACTGCTCCATCTTGTCGTTGGCGGCGGCCAGCTCGTGGTTGGCCTGGCGCACCTCGAGGTTGAGGCGCTCGTTCTCGTCGGAGAACTCTTTGAGCTGGAAGGCGGCCGCGATGTGGCCGCGCAGCAGGTCGTCGTCCCACGGCTTGGTCAGGAATTTGTAGATCGCGCCCTCGTTGACGGCGTCGGTGACCGACTGCAGCTCGGTGTAGCCCGAGAGCATGATGCGTATCGTCTCCGGATACAGCTGCTTGGCCTTGCGCAGGAAGTCGGCGCCGATCATGCCGGGCATGCGCTGGTCGGACACGATCACGTCGATGCGCTGGCGCGCCAGGAGGTCGAGCCCCTCCTGGCCGCTGCCGGCGGTGAAGATGCGGTAGTCGTCGCGGCGCAGCAGGCGCTTCAGGGCGGCCAGGATGTTTTGCTCGTCGTCGACCAGCAGCAGCGCGCGCTCCTGCTGGCGCATGCGCAGCAGATGGCCGGGCAGGCAATGCTGCTCGCGCCGCATGCCGGCGATGTCGGCCGCCGCCATCGGCGGGGCGAAGAAGTAGCCCTGGATCAGGTCGCACATATTGCGGCGCAGGAAATCGCACTGGGCCTCGGTCTCGACCCCCTCGGCCACCACCTTCATGCCCAGGTTGTGCGCCATCGAAATGATGGTCTTCGACAGCGCGGCGCCGTCGATGTCGGTGACGATGTCGCTGATCAAGGCGTGGTCGAGCTTGATCTGCGCGAAGGGGAAGCGCTTCAGATTGGCCAGCGAGGCGTAGCCGGTGCCGAAGTCGTCGAGGATCAGGCCGACCCCGAGCGCCTTCAGCTGGGCCAGGCAGTGCTGGCTGGCCGGGTCGTCCAGGCTGAGCGCGGTCTCGCGGATTTCCAGGCTCAGCCATTGCGGCGCCAGGCCGTGTTCGCGCAGCGCGGCGGCGATGCCGCCGGCCAGTTGCGGATCGCGCAGCTGGCGCGGCGAGATGTTGATCGACAGCGGCACCGGCGCCAGCCCGGCGCCGGCCCAGTCGCGCAGGTCGCGGCAGGCCAGTTGCAGCACGG
>JACMLV010000367.1 GCA_014379395.1 Burkholderiaceae bacterium | reverse complement strand
GGCGCTGCCGGCGACCAGGCCGGCGGCGGTCGGATCGGTGCCGCCGACGCGGATCTGGCTGGCGTCGTTTGACACCAGCGAGAGCGTGCCCGAGAAGGTCGCGCTCGAGCCGGCGTTGGCGACGCTGCCGTCGTTGCCGAGGCCGGCTCGAGCGCGACCTTCTCGGGCACGCTCTCGCTGGTGTCAAACGACGCCAGCCAGATCCGCGTCGGCGGCACCGATCCGGCCGCCGCCGGCCTGGTCGCCGGCAGCGCCGGCGCCTACCTCGGCGCCAGCTTCGCGCAGGACGGCAGCAAGTCGAGCGGCAGCGTCGTCATCGACAGCACCAACAACTCGCTCGAAGGCATCCGCGACGCCATCAACAAGGCCAATTTCGGCGTCACCGCCACCATCGTCAACGACGGCGGCGACACGCCCTACCATCTGGTGCTGAGCTCGACCCAGACCGGCGCCGCCTCGAGCATGAAGATCTCGCTCAACGGCAGCGACGGCAACCCGACCGCCGACGCCGACCTGGAGGCCCTGCTGGGCTACGATCCGGCCGGCACCCAGAACCTGAGCCAGAACGCGGCCGCCCAGAGCACCCTGCTCAACGTCAACGGCATCGAGGTGAGCAGCGAAACGACCAGCGTGGCCGGCGCCATCGAGGGCGTCAGCCTGACCATCGGCCGCACCGGCGCGGCCAACCTGGTGGTGGCCAAGGACAGCAGCTCGCTGACGAGCTCGGTGACCGGCTTCGTCAAGGCCTACAACGATTTGAACAACCAGATCAAAACCCTGACCGGCTACAACGCCGAGACCAAGGTCGGCGGCCCGCTATTGGGCGACTCGGCCGCGCAGGCGGTGCACGCCCAGGTGCGGCGCGCGATGTCGCAATCGATCACCGGCCTGACCGGCAACCTCAGCACGCTGTCGCAGATCGGCATCGCGTTCCAGAAGGACGGCTCGCTGGCGCTCGACTCGGGCAAGCTGCAAAAAGCCATCACCGACAATTTTTCCGACATCGCCAGCCTGTTCGCCGCGGTCGGCAAGAGCAGCGACACGCTCGTCACCTACGGCGCCTCGACCAGCGCCACCAAGGCCGGCAGCTACGCGCTCAACATCACCACCCTGGCCAGCCAGGGCAGCGTGCTGGGCAGCGCGCCGCTGGCCGCCAGCACCGTGATCGCCAGCGACACCACCTGGAACGTGACCCTCAACGACAGCGACCCGGCCGTCGCCAGCAACACCGCCACCGTCACGATCCCGGCCGGCAGCTACACCCCGACCGAGATGGCGAGCATGCTGCAGTCGGCCATCAACGGCGTGAGCGCGTTCTCGACGGCCGGCTCGGCCGTCACCGCCAGCGTCGAGACGGACGGCAGCCTGAAGCTGTCGTCCAACCGCTACGGTTCGAAATCGAACATCCTGGTGATCGACAAGAGCGGCACCGGCGTGGCCGACCTGTTCCTCGACGCCGCGCCGGTGGCCGGCGTGGACGTGGCCGGCACCATCGGCGGCTACGCCGCCACCGGCTCCGGCCAGACCCTGACCGGCTCGGCGGGCGGGCCGACCGACGGCTTGAAGCTCGACGTCACCGGCGGCGCCACCGGCGGGCGCGGCACGGTCGGCTTTTCGCAGGGCTACGCCTACCAGCTCAACAACCTGACCGCCGGCTTCCTGGGCAGCAAGGGCACCATCGCCGGGCGCACCACCGGCATCAACCAGACCATCAAGGACATCGGCAAGCAGAGCGCGGCCTTCAGCGCCAAGCTGGTCGACATCGAAAAGCGCTACCGGGCCCAATACACCGCGCTCGACACCATGATCGCCAGCATGAACACGACGACCAGTTTTCTGACGCAGCAATTTGCCGCGATGTCCGCCAATAATTAATCAAACAGGAGCAAACCCATGTTCGGATCCAGGCAAAGCGGAGTCAATGCTTATGCGAAAGTCGGCCTCGAGACCGGCGTCGTCGCCGCCAGCCCGCACAAGCTGATCGTCATGCTGTTCGACGGCGCGCTGACGGCGCTCAACGCGGCGCTGCTGCACATGCGCAGCGGCAACATCGCCGAAAAGGGCAAGGCCATCTCGAAGGCCATCCTGATCATCGACAGCGGCCTGCGCGCCAGCCTCGACAAGAAGGCCGGCGGCGACATCGCCGAGGGCCTCGACGCGCTCTACGAATACATGAGCGAACGGCTCTTGATCGCCAACCTGAACAACGAGCCGGCGATCCTCGAGGAGGTGCAGCGCCTGCTGGGCGACCTGCGCGACACCTGGAACGCCATCGGCGTCACGCCGGCCGCGCGCGCCGACGCGCCGCGCAGCCCCAACTTCGCGAGCGCCTGACCATGATGACCAGCCAAGAAATCCTCAGCGTCTATGAAGCCCTGGTGGCCCTGACCGAACAGATGGTGGCGGCCGCCGGCGCCGGCGACTGGGAGCGCCTGGCGCTGCTCGAGACGCGCTGCGCGGCGCACGTGGCGTGCCTGAAGGAAGCCGACACGGCGCCGCTGCAAGGCCCGAGCCGGCAGAAAAAGGCCGCCATCATCAAGCAGCTGCTGGCCGACGACCGCAAGATCCGCGACCTCACCACGCCCTGGATGGCCCAGCTCTCGGCCATGATCAGCAGCGCCGGCGCCGAGCGCCGGCTGGCCGGCGCCTACGGCAACGCCTGAGCGGAGCTTTCATCATGCTGCAGCGGCTTGACGCCGGCGCCACGCCGGTCACCCCGGTCGCTCGGGCCGAACCGTCGGCCGCCGTCGGCGACACCCGCCAGGAGGCGTTTCAGCGTTCGCTGCGCACCATGCTCGGCCAGCCGATGCGCGGCGAGGTGCTCTCGCGCCTGACCGACGGCAGCTATCTGGTGCGGGTGCACGGCACGGCGGCGCGCATGATGCTGCCGGCCGACGCCAAGCTCGGCGCCGAAATACCGATGACCCTGCTCGCCGTCGAGCCGCGCCCGACCTTCCGGGTCGGCGAGCCCGGCGCCGGCCGCATCTCGGTGGCG
>JACMLV010000036.1 GCA_014379395.1 Burkholderiaceae bacterium | reverse complement strand
GCCGACCGAGGCGCCCCAGCCCTCGGCCTCGTCCCAGCGCACCACTTGCTGCTGCAAGGCGTCGAGCACGCCGCCGCGCTCGGCCTCGGCGCGGCCCAGCGGGGTCAGGCGGCCATCCTTTTCGGCCCGCCCGATCCAGGCGCCGGCCAGGCCGAAGGCCGGCAGCAACTCGTCGCAAAACATTTGCGCGATCGATTCGAGGTTGACGCGCCACTTCAGCAGCATCGTGTCGAGCCGGTGGAAGATGTCTTCGACCTGCTTGGCGTGGCGCTGCTCGGTGACGTCCTTGGCGTAGATCGCGATGCTCTCGACCGCCCCGCTTTCGTTCTCGACCGGATACAGGCTGTTGTCGAAGTAGACGCCGGCGCGCTGGTCCTGCATGTGCAGCGGGACGCCGGTGGCGGCCACCTGATGCACGGCGGCGCGCCGGCTGGCGGCCAGCTCGGGCGGGATCGCGTCGAAAAAATTGCTGCCGGCGAAAGCCTCCGGGCTGCTCCCGAAGCGCGCGGCGGCGCGCGCGTTGGCCACCAGCACCTTGCCCTCGGGGTCGAGCAGCAGCACCGATTCGCCGCTGGCGTCGAGCAGCGCGCTGATCCGGGCGCGGTTCTCGCGCAACAGATGGTCGGCGCGCTCGCGCTCGGCCAGCTCCTTTTCCAGCAGCCACTTGTCGTGCAATTGGACGGTGCGGCGCGAGACCTCCTCTTCCAGCCATTCATGCTGCTTGAGCTGTGCGGCGGCGTGCGCCTGCAGATGGGCCTGCATTTCGTTGAAGCCGCGCGCCAGCTCGGCGATCTCGCCGTCGCCATCGTCGGGCAGGCGCTGGGTCAGGTCGCCCTGGACAATCTTGCGCATGGTCAGCACCGTCTCGCGCAGCGGCGCGGTGATGCTGCCGGCCAGGATCGAGGCCAGCAACAGCAGCACCAGCGAGCCGCCGGCCACCACCATCACCTGGCGCGCGGCCTGCGCCCGCACCGCCCCCTCGACGTCGTCGACATACGCGCCGGAGCCGATCAGCCAGCCCCACGGGGCGAATTTCTTCACATAGGAAAGTTTGTCGATCCGATAGCTGGTCACGCCGCCCGCCGGCAGCGGCTTGGGCCAGGTGTAGGTGACGTAGCCCTGGCCGCCCCGGTTGGCCAGTTCGACGAAGGCGACGAACAGGTTCTTCTTGCCGTCGGTGCCGTCGAAGCGGCCCTCGTCGCCGATCCGCGTGCCGGTCGCACAATTGAATTGCGGATCGTCGAGCAGGCGGCCGTCGAGTTCGGGATGGGTCGGATGCATGACCATGCGCGGCACCGGCCGGCCCAGGTCGTTGATCCAGAAGTACTCCTGGTCGCCATAGCGCATGGCGCGGATGGCGCCGATGGCGGCGGCCTGGGCGGCCGCCTCGCTCAGCTTGCCCTGCGCCTGCAGGCCGTGATAGTGGGTCAGGATGCTGTAGCCGCTTTGCACCTGCTGGCGGGTGGCGCGCTCCTTCTCGCTCCACAGGCCCTCGCGCAGGATCAGCACGTCAATGATGCTGCCCAAAATGATGCTGCCAATGAACACCGCAACGATCGCCCAGATTCTGTTGCGCACGCTCAGCCGGTTCAAACAGGAAAACATCGCGTCTCCTCTGCGATTCAATCTGCCTGGCGCAATGTTGCGATCAGGATATTTTTATCATGCAAATATTTTACGCGCAGAAACGCACATAAAATATACATTTTATTTATCCTACAAGAATATTCTGTTTCCGTGCGACACACTTTCGGGTAGCCGCGCGCCCGGCTCCGCCCAGCCCGCCTACCAGGCCGCCGCGCTGGGGCGCGCGGCGATGCGGTCGCGGTAAGCCTGCAGATGCGCCAGGCCCTCGTCGCCGGGGCGGAACTTCATCAGCCCGCGCGCGAATTCGAGCGCGCAAAAGGCGGTGATGTCGGCGATCGTGAAGCGCGCGCCGGCCAGGTAGGCTTGTCCGGCGAGCGCCTCGTCGAGCACGCGCGCCACCTCGCGCATGCGGATACCCTGCGCGCTGCCGAAATCGGGGAACTGCGGCTGCTCCAGCGGCGCCAGGCCGGGATGGCTGTGGCGCACGCAATTGGCGACGGCGGCGAACAGGTGCAGCTCGGCGCGGCGGTCGGCCATTTCGATGAAGGCGCGCTCCTCGAAGCCTTCGCCCATCAGGTTCGGCTCCGGATAAAGCCCTTCCAGATAGGTGCAGATGGCGCGCGTCTCGCACAACACGCGGCCGTCGGCCAGTTCCAGCGCCGGCACCTGGCCGAGCGGATTCTTGGCGCGGAAGGCGTCGTCCTTGTGCTCGTGCGTCATCAGGTCGAGCACCACGTGCTCGATGCCCTCGATGCCTTTTTCGGCGATGAACATGGTGACCCGGCGTGGGTTGGGGGCGCGCTTGCTGGTATAGAGTTTCATGGTTTTTATAGGTATGGTGGGGAAAATCGGAAGGCTGGAGCCGCTCTTTGCAACCAGGAGCCTGTCGGACTTAGGGAGCCGACGAGCCTAAGTCCGACAGACTCCTAGCGCGACTGGCCGGTTTCCAGCATCTTGCGCGCCTCGGCGGCGAATTGCTTGTCTTTCTCTTCGTCGTCGCGGCCCTCGCGCGCCGACGGCGGCAGCAGGATGCCGCGCTGCACCGCCGGCCGGGCGCGGATCGCCTCGATCCAGCGCTGCAGGTGCGGCAGCTCGTCGACGCTCACGCCCGACCATTTGTGGGTGCGCACCCAGGCCCAGTTGGCGATGTCGGCGATGGAATAATCG
The DNA here is from genome assembly GCA_014379395.1 of Burkholderiaceae bacterium. Classification (GTDB taxonomy): domain Bacteria; phylum Pseudomonadota; class Gammaproteobacteria; order Burkholderiales; family Burkholderiaceae_D; genus Janthinobacterium. Next base: position 1,637 of record JACMLV010000036.1, on the reverse strand, counting down.
CCGGCCAGGTATTCATGCTCTTGCAGGCGATGGTCGAGCACGCGGAACAGGCGCCGGCACTCGCCCTGGTAGCGGTCGATGGCGGGCTGGATCTGTTCCGGAAAATAGCGGAAGAACACATTGGCCTGCCCCATCATCGGCCCGATGCCGCCCATTTGAAACATCAGCCACTGCAGCACCAGCGAGCGGCCCTTGAAGTCGGACGGCATCAGCTGGCCGGTCTTTTCGGCCAGATAGATCAGAATCGCGCCCGATTCGAACACCGCGAAATCGCCCTCCGCGCGGTCGACGATGGCCGGGATGCGCCCGTTCGGATTGATCGAGAGGAACCAGTCCTCCTTCTGCTCGTTCTTCGACAACTCCAGCGCGTGCAGCGTGTACGGCAGCGCCAGCTCTTCAAGTGCAATCGAAATCTTGTGGCCGTTCGGCGTGGCCGCCGTGTACAGGTCGATCATCGGACATCCCCTCTCTATCATTTTGGCTGCGGCCATCATAACGCCATTCGCGCGCCGCAGTCATCCCGTCCCGGCACCTCGGCAAAACCCGTTTTCTCCGCGCACCTTGGACAGGCGCAAACGCGCGGCGGCGGCGATTGTCTACCCTTGAAGCTCAATCAAGGAGGACACCATGAAAGCTGCTCTTTTCCTCGCCGGCATCTTCGCCTGCGCCGGCGTCGCCGCCCAGCAAGCGCCGGCCGCAGCCAGCCCGCCCCCGGTTCCTGCCCCATCGCCGCCACGCGCCATCCCGAAGGCCCCGCCGATGACGGCGCGCATGAACAATGAGGAAATGGCGGATTTGCTGCGCGCGCAGACCAGCGCCATCAGGGCGCTCTCGGCCAAGATCGACGCGCTCGAGATCCGGCTCGGCAACCTCGAAATGAAGCAGCGCTGATGACGATTAACGAGAGGAAGAACGGCGGCGGGCGAGCAAAGCTGCGGACAAAAAAAAGCCGGCTTCGCATGATGCGGCTGCCGGCTTAAACGCTTTATTAGAGCGCGGGGGAGAAATTAACGAACCGTTGTCAGCGATCCGAAGAAACCTTGCCAGGCATGAGGCGCCTGGCAACCTGTCGCCTAGCATGTTGCTGCTGCAATGCTGCTGTGCGATGTAGACACTTTGCCGGAAAACCCGACTAACAGGCTTAGGATTTGATTAAAGCGTCCAGCCGCCGCCCAGCGCGCGGATCAAGCCCACCGTGGTGACGGCCCGGTTGCCGCGCAATTGCACCGCGTTGCGCTCGACGCCGGCCAGATTGCGCTGCGCGTCGAGCAGCTCCAGATAGCTCGAACGGCCGGCCTCATACAGCTTCTGCGCCAGCTCGGCCGAACGGCGCGCCGACACCAGCGCCGCGTCGATCTGGGCGCCCTGCTCGGCCAGGATGCGCAGGCCGGCCAGGCTGTCCTCGACGTCGGCGAAGGCGACCAGCACGCTCTGCCGATACGCCGCCACCGACTCCTCCAGCGCCGCCTCGCTGCGCGCGATGTTGGCCTGGTTGCGGCCGCCGTCGATGATCGGCATCGACAGCAGCGCGCCCAGCACCCACGAGCGGCTGCTCCACAGGAAAACGTCGGACACCGAGGCGGCCTGGCCGCCGCCGGCCGCATTCAGCGCCAGCGCCGGGAACATCGCCGCGCGCG
>JACMLV010000366.1 GCA_014379395.1 Burkholderiaceae bacterium | reverse complement strand
GCTGCGCGCCGGCCGCCCCGTGACCGACTGAAAGGTCAGCGGCGTCACAAACCGCGCCGCCGCCTCGGTCATGATGACGTCGACCTGCGCGCCGGCCTGGTGCAGCTTCGAAGCCAAATCGGCCGCCTTGTAAGCCGCAATTGAGCCGGTGACGCCGAGGATGATTTTCTTGTTGAGGAAGAGGGGGATGGGTTCCATAGGTTAGTTGTCGAGCTGGGCGGCCTGGCGATTGAAATCGCGGCAACGCAAAACCAAGCCCGCCTGCGCGGGCTGGGAGGCGCTGCGGTACTGGCCGGACAGGGCCGCGCCGAGCGTGACCGGCACGCCGAAGCGTCCGGACAGGGCGGCGCTGGCCGCTTCGCCCATGAAGTTGGTGATCACGGCCAGGTGCACGTGTTCGATTTGCGGATAGCGCGCGCGGCAGGCGGCGGCCAGGTTGGCGAAGGTGTTGCCGGTGCTGGCCTCGTCGTCGATCAGGACCAGGCTGCGCGCTCGCGCGAACAGCTCGGCGGCCGCGTCGGACAGGTGCAGGAACTGGCGCGGCGCGTGGCTGTGCGCCTCCTCGAACTCGAAGAAGGGCAGTTCGCCGACCCGGTAGCGCGAGCTGTGCAGGAACAGCGCGCGGGCTGCGGGGCGGGCGCGCAGGTGGGCCTCGAACACGCCCTGGCCGAGGCCGATGCCGGTTTCGGCCATCGCGATGAAGACCGTCGGGCCGGGCAGTTCAAGCGGGATCTGCGCGGCCAGGTCGGCGTGGATGGCCTGCATCGCGCGCGGCGTGGCCGGCCAGTGCTTGCCGAGCACCTTGGACAGGAACAGGAAGCCGCGCTTGGCGTTGGCGCGCGCGGCGAAGCCCATCAACTGCTCGGCCGGGAGGCGCGCCGCCTCGACGGTGAGCGTCAGGCGCCCGGTCGGCAATTGCCGTTCGACCGTGCTCACGGCAGCTCCACCGCGTGCGCCAGTTCGCCGACCCGCATGCCGTCGCGCACCGGGGGGATGTCGAGCCCGGCGAAGCCGCGGTCGAAGCCGGCCAGCGCCAAGTGGGGCAGGTTGGGGCCGGCCGCGCAGGCCATGCCGATGCCGCCCGACATGCGCGGATTGATTTCGAGCAGGGCCAGGCCATCGCGCCCCTCGCGGAACTGGATGTTGAAGATCGCGTTCAGGCGGTAGTCGCGGGTCAGCTTGCGGCACGCCGCCAGCACGTCCTCGCGCAGCTCGATGAGCTGGCCCTGGCCGCCGGCACGCGGCTTCTTGCGCGGCACCGCGCAGATCAGCTCGCCCCGGTCGCCGACGCAGTCGACGCTGTATTCATGGCCGTCGAGGTATTCCATCAGCAGCAGCGGCTTGAACGTTTCCATGCGCGCCAGTCCGCTGCGCAGTTCAAGCGCGTTGATGTGGTAGGCGGCGCCGGCCAGGAGCAGCTGGGCGCCGTTGCGCTCCTCGTCGAGCACGGCGAAGCCGAGGCCGTAGACCGATTCGGACGGCTTGATGCACAGCCTGGCGTGCAGCGGACGCAGCTCGGCGTAGGCGGCGTCGTATTCGGCGATGTTGGTCACCGCGCGGAACCGGGCCGGCGGCGCCTGCGGCAAGTCGAGCCCGGCGCAAAAGCGCGCCTTGTCGTGCATCAGCGCCAGCACTTCCTGGCTGGCGACGCTGACCACGCGCGTGCCTTGCGCCTCGAAGCGGGCGCTGTTGGCGCCGATCAGGCCGGCTTCCTTGCCGGGCCAGAAGATGGCGACGCCCCGTTCGCGGCAAAACCCCAGGCACCAGTCGAGGTAGTCGGCGCCGGTCAGGCCGGACGGTTCGACGGCGTGCGCGTGCGCGGCCAGGAAGGCGGCCGCGTGCGCGTTGGTGTTGCTGCAAATGATTTCGTAGCGTCCGGCGCGGTCCGCCTCGCGGATCAGCTTGATCGCCGCGGCCACCGATGAGAATGTCTTGTTGAACCAGACTCGTTGCATTTCGTACCTCGAAAGAGTGCGCCGTGGCCGCCGAGAGGCGAACAGGCGGGGCGCGCGAAGGCCGCCGGCGGGCCGGTCCGCCCTCGCGCGCTGGCGTCAAATCAACCGGGCTTGCCGGTCATGGTCCATTTCAGGAAGGCGTCGCGGTTGCGCGAGCAGATGAACACCTTGCCCTTGCCGGAGAACTTGAGGACGATGCCCTCGCCGCTGGTGGCGCTGTTGACGATGTTGCCGAGGAAGCCTCCGATGCCGCCGCCGCCGCCCGCGCCGCCGCCGGTGGTGACCGAGATCTCATACTGCAGCGTGCTGTTCCAGCAGACCACGTGCGCGTTGTCGATCACGATGTCCTTGCCGGGCTCGACGTCGAGCTCGAACATCGAGCCGAAGCCCGACACCACGACCTGGCCGGCGCCCGAGGTTTCCATCACAAAAAAGCCGCCCGACTGGGCGAACAGCGCGTTGCCGATGTTCTGGGTGCGCATCTTCATCTCGGTGCCGTCGGTGGCGGCGACGAAGGCGCCGTCGTTGAGCAGGTATTGGCACTGGCCGACGTCGAGCACCCGGACCGCGCCCGGCAGCACCGGCGAGAGCAGGCAGTCGCCGTTGCCGCGCACCGCCTCGATGTGCTGCTGGAAAAACGATTCGCCGTTGGCCAGGCGGCGCATGATGGCGCTGCCGATGCCGCCGGTCATGCGCCCGCGCAGGTCGAGCGCGCTCTCCATCATCACCATCGCGTCCGATTCGCAATAGATCTTCTCGCCCTGGCGCAGCGCGACATGCAGGAACGGATCGACGTCGCCCGTTACGTTAAATACTGGCATTCAAATTCTCCCAAAAAAAAGCCGCCTGACGCTGCCAGGCGGCCGTGCCACGCAATCGCCCGTGTCAGGCGTTGATGCCGAACGAACGCGCCAGGGGGCCGAGGCCGCCGGCGAAGCCCTGGCCGATGGCCTTGAACTTCCACTCGCCGCCGGCGCGGTAGACCTCGCCGAAGATCATCGCCGTCTCGGTCGAGCTGTCCTCGGACAGGTCGTAGCGCGCGATCTCCTTCTCGCCGTCGGCGTTCATGCAGCGGATGAAGGCCTTGCCGACCATGCCGAAGTTCTGTTTGCGCGCGTCGGCCTCGTGGATGGTGACGCCGACGGTGATGCGCTCGATCTCGGCCGGCACTTTTTCCAGGTCGACGAGGATGCGCTCGTCGTCGCCCTCGCCGGCGCCGCTGGTGTTGTCGCCGGTGTGGGTGACCGAGCCGTCGGTCGACTTGAGGTTGTTATAAAAGATGAAGTCCGCGTCCGAACGCACCTTGCCGTCGGCCTTGAGCAGGAACACGCTGCCGTCGAGGTCGAAGGCGGCGCCGTCGGTGGCGCGCGGATCCCAGCCCAGGCCGATCAGGACCTTCTTCAGATTGGGCGCTTCTTTACTCAGGTTGACGTTGCCGCCTTTTTGCAGACTGATTGCCATGATGGACGCTCCTTTTATTTATACAGTCGGTGGGGGAAAAGCCGCGGCCGGCGCCTGTGCTTGCGCAAGGATGCGCCGGCCGATGTTGCGTTATATGGCGCCCGGCGCGATTTTATCAATGCTGGGCGCCATGTTTCTTTTTGTGTTTCATCGAAGACCACAGCGACACCAGGATGAAGGCCACCCCGGACAAGCCGGTGAACCACTCGGGGATGTGGTATTTCACGCTGGCGAGCATGATCAGGGCCAGGATGCCGATCGCGTAGTGGGCGCCGTGTTCGAGGTAGACGAATTGCTCCAGCGTGCCCTTGTGCACCAGGAACACCGTCAGCGAGCGCACGTACATGGCGCCGATGGCCAGGCCGATCATGATGATGACGACGTCGTTGGTGATGGCGAAGGCGCCGATCACGCCGTCGAAGCTGAACGAGGCGTCCAGCACCTCGAGGTAGAGGAAGCCGCCGATGCTGCCGCGCGAGATCATCTTGCCGATCGTCGGGTCGGCCTCTTCCTCCTCGAGCAGGCCGCTGATCCAGTCGACCCCGACATAGATGGCCACGCCGATCACGCCGGCCGACAGCACGCTCAGCTTGCGCGCCTCCGGCACCATCGTCATGCAGCCGAACACGGCGAGCAGGGTCAGCAGCACCGCCAGCCCCTCGCTGCCGTGCTGGCCCAGCTTTTCCTCGATCCAGCCGAGCCAGTGCAGTTCCTTTTCCTCGTCGAACAGGAAGTTGAGGAACACCAGCAGCAGGAAGGCGCCGCCGAAGGTGGCCACCTCGGCGTGGTTCTCGGTCAGGTGGCGCGCGTATTCGGTCGGCGTGTTGATCGCCATGGTCCACACGTCGAGCAGGCCGAGGCCGGTGGCGACGGAGACTATCACCAGCGGAAACACCAGGCGCATGCCGAACACGGCGATCAGGATGCCGACGGTGAGGAACAGTTTCTGCCAGAACGCGTTCCAGTTGCGCAGCACCGAGGCGTTGACGACCGCGTTGTCGAACGAGAGCGAGACCTCCATCACGCCCAGCACGGCGGTGATCCACAGCGCGTTCAGGGCGCCAGCGACACCGCCCCGGCTGTAGCCCCACCAGCCCGCGAGCGTGATCAGGATGAAGGTGACCAGGAAGGAGAGTCTGAAATGCTTCATGCGGGGGGCCTCTCGGGTTATGTGGCGGGAACGGCGCGCGGGGCGCCTGTTGATACTTGGACACCAATGATTCTAGCGCAATCGACCGCGCCGCGCCGCCCCCGCCGGCCGTTGGGCCGCGAGCCTCCCATG
>JACMLV010000365.1 GCA_014379395.1 Burkholderiaceae bacterium | reverse complement strand
CGGAACGGACGGCAAGCTCGGTGGGCAAGCGCAGGTGCCCGGCGTGGGCGGCACCTGGAAGGACTTGACCGACACGGTGAACGTGATGGCGGCGAACCTCACCGAGCAGGTGCGCGGCATCGCCAAAGTGGTGACCGCGGTCGCGCAGGGCAATCTGAAACGCAAGCTGGCCGTCGACGCCAAGGGCGAGATCGCCGCGCTCGCCGATACGATCAACGGCATGATCGAGACGCTGTCGACCTTTGGCGACCAGGTGACCAACATGGCGCGCGAGGTGGGTATCGAGGGTAAGCTCGGCGGCCAGGCCCGGGTGCCGGGCGCCGCCGGCTTGTGGCGCGACCTGACCGATAACGTCAACCAGCTGGCGGCCAACCTGACCAACCAGGTGCGCGCCATCGCCGAGGTGGCCACCGCCGTGACGCGCGGCGACCTGTCGCGCTCGATCCAGGTCGAGGCGCGCGGCGAGGTGTCCTACCTGAAGGACAACATCAACGAGATGATCCGCAACCTGAAGGAGACCACCCAGAAGAACGCCCAGCAGGACTGGCTCAAGACCAATCTGGCGCGCTTCACCCGCCTGTTGCAGGGCCAGCGCGACCTGCAGGCCATGACGCGCCTGATCCTGTCCGAGCTGGCGCCCTTGGTGTCGGCCCACCACGGCGTGTTCTACCTGATGGACGCGCAGGAGGCCGACGCGCGCCTGAGCATGATCGCCAGCTACGGCTACCGCTCCAGCCGCCAGCTGCCGACCTCGTTCCCGCCCGGCGAGGGCCTGGTCGGCCAGTGCGCGCTCGACAAGCTGCGCATCTGGCTGACCGACGTGCCGCGCGATTACATCGTGGTCTCGTCCGGGCTGGGCGCGGCGCCGCCGACCAACATCGTGGTGCTGCCGATCCTGTTCGAGCAGCAGGTCAAGGCCGTCATCGAGATCGCCTCGCTCGACCGCTTCACCGAAACCCACCTGTCCTTCCTCGACCAGCTGATGGAGTCGATCGGCGTGGTGCTCAACACCATCGAGGCGAACGGGCGCACCGAGTCGCTGCTGACGCAGTCGCAATCCTTGGCGCAGGAGCTGCAGCAGACCAACCTGGAGCTGGCCGAGAAGGCGCGCCTGCTGTCCGAGCAGAACATCGAGGTCGAGCGCAAGAACCGCGAGGTCGAGCAGGCCAAGCTGGCGCTGGAGGAAAAGGCGACCCAGCTGGCGCTGTCGTCGAAGTACAAGTCGGAGTTCCTGGCCAACATGTCGCACGAGCTGCGCACCCCGCTCAACAGCCTGTTGATCCTGGCGCAGCAGCTGGGCGACAACCCGGAGGGCAACCTGTCGGGCAAGCAGGTCGAATTCGCCAAGACCATCCACGGCTCGGGCAGCGACCTGCTGACCCTGATCAACGACATCCTCGACCTGTCCAAGATCGAGTCCGGCACGGTGACCCTGGAGGTGTCCGAATACCGCTTCCAGAACCTGCGCAACTACGTCGAGCGCACCTTCCGCCACATGGCCGAGGCCAAGCACCTGCGCTTCTCCGTCGAGCTGGGCGAGGCGCTGCCGACGGCCATGATGACCGACACCACGCGCCTGCAGCAGGTGCTCAAGAACCTGCTCTCGAACGCCTTCAAGTTCACCAACCACGGCCAGGTCGCGCTCAGCATCAGCCTCGTCTCCGGCGGCTGGACCAGCGACCATCCGAACCTGGCGCAGGCCGACGCGGTGCTCGCCTTCTCGGTGCGCGACACCGGCGTCGGCATCGCCGCCGACAAGCTGCAACTGATCTTCGAGGCCTTCCAGCAGGCCGACGGCAGCACCGCGCGCAAGTACGGCGGCACCGGCCTCGGGCTGTCGATCTCGCGCGAGCTGGCGCGCCTTTTGGGCGGCGAGATCCGGGTCGAGAGCGCGGTCAACGTCGGCTCCACCTTCACCCTGTTCCTGCCGTACAACCGGGCCGGCTTCGTCAACTACGAGCAGGGCCGCCAGCCGCCGTTGCGCATTTCGATCGCGCCGCCGCAAGTGGTCTACGCCGGGGCGGGCGACGGCGAGGCCGACGCCGGGACGATGCGGGCCACGATGTCGGCCGGGGCGCAGGCCGATTTGGCGAGCGCGACGCCGACCGCCGTGCTGGAGCAGGAAGACGAGCCGCGCGACGACCGCGACCTGATCGTGCCGGGCGACCCGTCGGTGCTGATCATCGAAAGCGACGAGGGCTTGGCCCAGGTGCTGCTCGACTACGCCCGCGGGCAGCACTTCAAGGGCATCGTCACCGGCCACGGCGACTCGGCCCTGAGCCTGGCGCGCGACTATCTGCCGTCGGCCGTGCTGCTCGACCTGGACCTGCCCGAGATGGACGGCTTCACGGTGCTCGAGCGCCTCAAGCGCGACCCCGGCACGCGCCACATTCCGCTGCACGCGATGTCGGGCCAGCGCGAACGCGAACGGGCGCTGCGCCAGGGCGCGCTGTCGTACCTGAACAAGCCGGTCGGCGCCGGCGCGCTGCGGGAGGAATTCAACCGCATCGAAAAATTCCTGGCCGGCGGCAAGCGCAGCCTGCTGGTGGTCGACGACGACGCCACCCAGCGCGACGCCATCGTGGCCCTGATCGGCGACGCCGACCTGCACATCGTGTGCGCCGCCGGCGGCCAGGCCGCGCTGGAGGCGCTGCGCGCAAGCCACTTCGACTGCATGGTGCTCGACCTGAGCCTGCCCGACATCGACGGCTTCGAGCTGCTCGACATCATCGGCAAGGACGCCGCGCTGCGCGACCTGCCGATCGTGATCTACACGGCCAAGGAGCTCAGCCGCAAGGAGGTCGCCAAGCTCAAACGCTACGCCAAGACCATCGTCATCAAGGACGCCCGCTCGCCCGAGCGCCTGCTCGACGAGACCGCGCTGTTCCTGCACCGCTCACAGGCCAGCCTGCCCGAGGCGCAGCGCCGCATGCTGGAGGAGATCCACGCCGCCGACGGCGGGCTGGCCGGACGCCGGGTGCTCATCGTCGACGACGACCTGCGCAACATCTTCGCCCTGTCCTCCCTGCTCGAGCGCCAGCAGATGCAGGTCTCGTTCGCCGAAAACGGGCGCGACGGCATCGAGGTGCTGGAGCAGAACCCGGCCATCGAGATCGTCCTGATGGACATCATGATGCCGGAGATGGACGGATACGACACGATGCGGGCGATCCGCCGCATCCCGAAATTCAAGTCGCTGCCGATCATCACGCTGACGGCCAAGGCGATGAAGGGCGACCGCGACAAATGCATCGCCGCCGGCGCCTCCGACTACATCACCAAGCCGGTCGACGTGGCGCAGTTGCTCTCGCTGATGCGGGTTTGGCTGCACTGATGGCTGCGTTGACGGCGGCCCTCGATCCGGCCAACGCCGGCGCCGGCGCGCCGGTGCCGGACGAACTCGAAGCGCTCGAAGTGGCGCTCCTGATCGAGGCGCTGGCGCAGCGCTTCGGCCACGATTTCCGCGGCTACGAGGCGGCCGGCCTGCGCCGCAAGCTGCGCGGCGTGATGCGCCGGCGCGGCTTGCGCACCGTCTCGGCG
>JACMLV010000364.1 GCA_014379395.1 Burkholderiaceae bacterium | reverse complement strand
TGTCCGGCGGCGGCCGCCTCGACCCCGGCTTGCCCCGCGTCGTCCGCGTCCGCGCGTTCCGTCGGCGCGGCGGCCTCCGCTTGTTGCTCAGACCAGTTCATCGGCGCGTTCCTTTACAAAATAAATGACGGGGATGCGGGCCCGGCGCGGGTGCTCGTCGGCGCCGGTCCAGGCCACCGTCTCGCTGTGCCCGGCGAGGATGCCGTGGCGGCTGCCCAGCGCCATCAGGCCGACCACGCTGCCGAGCCCCTGGCGGGCGGGAAATTCGAGCAGGACGTCGGCGATCGAGGCCTGCGAGCGCAGCGCCAGCACGGCCCTGACGTCGCCCTTGAGGGCGCGGAAGTCGATCTCCGACTGCGCCACCAATTCGCCCACCGACTCCAGATCGATCGGCGCGGCGTCGCCGTCGCGCATCCCGCCCGGCAGCGCCTGCAACGCCGGATCGTGCAGCACCCACTGCGACAGCGAACTCAACTTGCTGCTGGTCAGGGGCAGCGTGTAATGCAGCGTCTCGGTGGCCTTGACCGACTCCTTCAACGCCAGCGCGGTCAGCTGCGCCTGCCTGAGCAACTGATTCAGGCGGCGCTGCTCGAGGAACTCGCGGCTCTGGACGAAGTGCTTCAGGCTGCGCGCGAACGACTGCAACACATCGTGCACCATGCCGCCCTGCTCAAGCAGGGTGCGGGTCAGGCGCAGCAGGAAGCGGCGCTCGCCCGGCTCCAGCCGGGCGACGAACTCGCGCGACATCAACTGGTCCAGCGCCTGTTCCAGCGTGGCCGACTGCTCGGGATCGGTGAGCAGGCGCCAGAACGCCGAAAAAGTGCGCCCGGCCTCGCTCTCCGTGATCAGGTCGATGCCGGCGAAGAGCGAATCGAGCACCTCGCCGCGGCTGCCGTCGTTCTCCATGATGCGCCCGCGCAGATCGCGGTTGAGCTGCTCGAAGCGGTCGCGCACGCGCCGGAAGTCGCCGGCCAGGTCGTCGGCCAGCGTGATGATCTCGCGCGTGCGCTCGAGCGCGGCGGCCTCGGGCAGCACCCGCAGCGCGCCCTGGTCGATGGCCTCGATCTCGCGCTCGATGGCGGCCTGCTCGGCGCGCAGGCGGGCCACGCGGCGCGCCTTGTCGGCGTCGGTGTCGGCCGACAGGCGCGAGAGGGCGTCGATGACCAGGCCGAGGCGGCTTTCCGTGGCGGCCGAGTGCGGCTTGACCAGGCCCGACACGAAGCGGATCGCCTCGACGGTCGCGCTCGACAGCTCGTACTCCTCCTCCGCCGCGCCGGCCGGGAAGCGGCGTTCCAGATAACCCTCGCCGAGCCAGCCGGCGACATAGGCCTGGGCCGTCTGCGGCCAATCCTCGCCGCAGCTGCGCAGCCACTCCAACTCGCGCTCGATGCGCTCGTGGAAGATCGACGCCGGCAGACTGCGCTCGGCGTCGTACAGATGCGCCTGCAACAGGCCGAGCACGGTCGGCCCGTTGACGGCGGCCAGCAGCCGCCACAGCGGCTGCGTGCGCATGCGGCGGTAGGTGGCGAGGGCTTTGTCGGCTTTCATCGCTGTATTTTAAGGCAAGAGCGGCGGGCCTCCGAGGGCATTTTGCGGCCGGCGCCAGGGGGCGCGGCGGAAACCGGTTGCCCGGCGGGCGCGGCGCCTTGCGTTAACGATCGGATCGGCGACCGCGCCGCGCATCGGCGCCGGTGATTTGACTTGGCAATGCAGCCGGATTAGCGCTTGATCGTGTTTTCACCGTATCGGTACGAGCGCACGGCGGCCACGCTCGAAGTCGAATCCACCTTGACGGATCGCCGTTAACAACGGTTCCATAGAGGGTGTTCCGCGCCCTCAAGCTCGACAAGCGTTGCGATACGATCCGCGTGGAAGGTGCGTATCGATCACGCGTTCCCCCTGCTGAAAAGGATGACCCGATGCTCGCTCAATTCCTCGATTTTCTGGACGTGGACATCGCCACGCACCCGGAACACATACGAGCCATCCCCGCGGCTTTGCTGGCCCGCATCGAGTCGCTGATCGGGCCGGTCGAGGTGGACCTTGATGCGCCTCTTTCCCCCGACGACGAATGAGCCCGCCGCCCGTCGCGCTTGGTCGTCACAGCCTGTATTATCTCGGCACTGATGTTTCCCTTGAGATATTTTTCGTCTCTAACCCGCGTTTGACCGAGTCCTTATGACCAAAGCCCCTCAAGAAATGTTTTTCGTTATCGCCGATATCAGCGGATATACGAAATTCATGCTGACCCCGGGCATGGAACTGACCCATCTTCAGGGCATCATTTCTGATTTGCTGAACGCGGTGCTCAAGCAAATCGAGATGCCAATGGCCATCTCCAAATTCGAAGGCGACGCCGTTTTCATGTACGCCGCGAAAGACGGCAAGCATGACTGGGAGGATGTGAAGATTATCCTCGGCCGCAAACTGTTCGCCTTCATCGAGGCCTTCGACGGCAAATTGCGCGAACTCGCGGCGGCGAACCATTGCTCGTGCGCGTCTTGCGTCGGCATGGGCAATTTGAAATTGAAAGTCTTGGCGCATTACGGATCGGCGTTGGCCTACGAGATCGGCGGGCACCTCGAATTGTCCGGCGTGGACGTGATCATCCTGCATCGACTCCTGAAGAACCAGGTACCGAGCAGCAAGTACGTCCTGCTGTCGGCGCTCGCTCAGGAGCAGCTGAAGATCCGCGGGGAGTGGCAGAAGGGCATCGAATCCTATCCGGCGGACGTGGGCGACATCGCGGTGTGCTGGACAATTCTGGAGCCGGCCCAGATCGAAGTTAAAGTCAATCGTTGGAACGTTCCCGACCTCGCCCGGACCGCGCGCTATGGGGTGATGAAAATGTTCGGCCGGTTCAACAGCATCAATGGCTTGAAAGACATCCAGCCAGGCGAATAGGGCGCAAGATCTTCGACGCCATCAACGCTCACTTGGCCGACAAGTCTTGATGTTTCGACACGCTTGTTGCCGCGCCAACAAATAATCCCGCCGCCGTCGCCCGGTTGTCACCGCCTCCTGTATGATCCCTGCACTGATGTTTCCCCTGTGAATTCTTTCATGCCTTTATGTAACCATTATGTCGGCCATCCAGCATCCGCAAGGTCGACTTTCGGTTGGACGGGAAACGTAGGGAGGCGGGTTTTGACCTGCTATCGATTGCTGGTATGGATAGTTGGCTTGTCGCTCAGCGGCGCCGTTTGGGGCAACGACCTGATTATTTCGCGCGCGTTTTTGGTGGACCGCGCCGGCACCTTGTCGATCGACCAAGTTGTCGAGGCGGATTTCACGCCGGCCGGCCCCATTCTCTCCAGGGGCTATACCGATGCGGTGCATTGGGTGCGCGTGCGGGTCCGGGCGCCGGATCAAGGCGATGAAATCGACCTGCGCATCCGCCCCACCTATCTGGACGAAGTTCGCCTGTACGAGCCCGACGCCGCCAGCCCCGGCGGCTGGAAGACGCGCGTCACGGGGGACCGCTACAGTTACCAAAATCGCGACCGCGCCGCCATCGCGTTAGGGTTCGTCGTGCATCCGCAAGGGCCGGAAACGACTTATTATCTGCGCCTCAAAACCAGCAGCACGTCCCTGCTCAACGTGGAGGCGCTCGAGCCTCGCGTGGCCCAGGTCAAGGACTTGCGGCTCAATGTGTTCCAGATGTTCTATCTGGGCGTCATGTTGTGGCTGCTGTTCTGGGCCATGCATGATTACGCCAGCCACCGCCAGCCGGTGATCGCCTGGTTTCTGCTGTATCAGCTGACCTATATCGCCTTCGACCTGGCCGTGATGGGCTATCTGGCGCCATTCGCCCCGGCCAACAACCCGCAGCTCGCCGATCTGGCCACCAGCGTGGTGATCCTGAGCCTCACTTTTCTGGCCATTGTGTTTCACCGAACGCTATTTCGCCTCTACGCGCCGCCGGCGCTGCTCATGCGCGGGCTGTCGGGACTGATGCTGCTCTATCCGCTCCAACTGGTCGCCATGGCCCTGGGCTACAGCCGCATCGCGCTGGAAATGAACGCGCTGGTGATCCTGGCGCTGACGTTTTTTTGCCTCGTGCTGCCGTTTACGGCGCGGCGCGAGTCCATTCCGAGCCGGCGCGTGGTGCGCGTCATTTACAGCCTGCAGACGCTGTCCCTGCTCGTTTCCATGCTGCCCATCATGGGCTGGGTCGAGGCGATCGAGTGGAACCTGAACGCCACGATCATCAACGGCCTGGTGTCCGGGAGCCTGATGTTCCTGGTCCTGCACATGCGTTCGCGCCGGCTTTTGCGGGAAGGCCAGCAGGCCGGCCTCGAACTGGAACTGGCGCACCGGCAGTTGCAACTGGAACGCGCGCAAAAAGAGCAGCAGGGGCGCTTCATGGACATGCTCACGCATGAGCTCAAAACGCCGATGTCGGTCGTTCGCATGGCGCTCGGCGCGATGAAGGTGGAGGGGCCGCTCAAACGCCACGCCGATCACGCGCTGGAGGACATGAACGACATCGTCGAGCGTTGTCGGCAGGTGGACCAGTTGGAACAGCAGAAATTGATCCTGCGCCCGGAGCGCTGCCGACTCGAAGACATCCTGCTCGGCCTGCGCTCAAGCAGCGCGGCGCCGGATCGGCTTCGCGTCGAGGCCGACGCCATGCCCGACCTGCATATCGACGCGCAATTGCTGCGCATCGTACTTGGCAACCTGATCAGCAATGCCATCAAGTACGCGGCGCCGGAAACGCCGATCGACATCGGCGCGATGCCGGCCGAAAGGCAGGGCCGGCCGGGGGTGCTGATCGCGATACGGAATCAGCCCGGCCCGGCCGGCCTGCCGGACCCGGAGCGGGTGTTCGAGAAGTACTACCGCAGCCCCGGCGCGCACAGCAAGAGCGGTTCGGGGCTTGGCCTCTACCTGGCGCGCAACATCACGCAGCTGCTCGGCGGCGTGATCGCCTACGACGCGGCGCACGACAAAATCGGATTCACCGTATGGTTGCCCTGCTGAACATCGTCGTGGTGGAAGACCACGACGCGCTGCGCGAAGTCACCGTCGAAGCCCTGCGCGGCGAAGGCCATCATGTCGCCGGCGTCGATTGCGCGGAGGCGCTGGCGGACCAATTGGGCGTCATGCCGGTGGACCTGATGGTGGTGGACCTCAATTTGCCGGGCGAGGACGGCATCAGCCTGACCCGCCGCATCCGCCGGACCCAACCGGACATCGGCATCATCATGGTCACCGCGCGCGGCCAGCCGGCCGAAAAGATGGAAGGCTATGAAAGCGGCGCCGACATTTACCTCACCAAGCCCACGTCGCTGGGGGAACTCAGCGCCGCCATCCAGGCCTTGTCGCGCCGCCTGAAGCGTTCCGCACCCGCCGCCACGGCGCTGCGGCTCGACCTTGGCAAGCTTTCACTGGCGGGACAGGAGGAAGAGGTCGGCCTCACCGCTTACGAAGCCGCCATTCTTTGTGCGTTTGTCCGCGCGCCCGGGCAACGGCTGGAAAACTGGCAACTCATCGAGCTGTTGAGCAAGTCCGAGGCCGATTACAGCAAAGCCCGCCTGGAAGTCCAAATTTTCCGCCTGCGCCGGAAGCTGACGCAGGCCGGCGCGGGGATTGCGCCGGTCAAGGTCCTGCGCCTGCTGGGGTATCAGTTATGCGTGCCGATCGTGGTGCTGTAGCTGCACTGTAAGGAACGGTAAGGTTTGCAATTGTTGCTTCTGTAAGCTGGAAGTTGTCAGAATAAAAATTCATGTCCGGGAGCAATCGAACAAGAAGTCCGTAGCTTTCGCCGCCGTTTCTGTTCCCGGCGCATTCAAATCTGCCATTAACAAACCACTTAAAAACGTCAGGGCGTTCAGCATGCACACCACCCAGCCACAAAACCAAATCGCGTTCATCGACTCAGCCGTTGTTGACCCCGCCACGCTGATGGCCGGGCTGCCCCCCGGCGTCGAGGTGGTGATGCTCCAGCCGGGCAGCGACGGCTTGAGCCAGATCGCCGAAGCGCTGGCGGGGCGCGCCAACCTGGGCGCCATCCACCTCATCAGCCACGGCGGCGACGGCCGGATTTTGCTGGGCAGCACCAGCCTGAGCGACGCCAACCTGGCGCAATACCATAGCGTCCTGCAAGACATCGGCAGCCACTTGGATGCGTCGGGCGACATCTTGATTTATGGCTGCGACGTGGCGGGCGGGGTCCAGGGCCGGAACCTGGTGCAACAGATCGC
>JACMLV010000363.1 GCA_014379395.1 Burkholderiaceae bacterium | reverse complement strand
TCGGCGCCGCCGCCCGGGCCTGGCTCGCCGAGCACGAGTTCGCCAGCGAGGAGGGCGGCGCGCTGCTGCGCCGGGTGGTCGACAACGCCGGCCGCTCGAAGGCTTATATCAACGGCATCGCCGCCACCGCCGGCCAGTTGCGCGAGCTGGGCGACTTGCTGGTCGACATACACGGCCAGCACGCGCACCAGTCGCTGCTCAAGGCCGAGGCGCAGCGCGCGCTGCTCGACCATCAGGGCGGCGCCGCTGCCGACGTCAAGGCGGTCGGCGCGGCCTACCGCGGCTGGCGCGCTCTGGTGCGCCAGCGCGAGGAGTTCGAGACCAACGCGGCCAATGTGCTCTACGAGCGCGAGCGCCTCGAGTGGCAGGTCGCGGAGCTGGAAAAGCTGGCCGTCAAGCCGGGCGAGTGGCCCGAGATCACCAACGAGCACAGCCGCCTGTCGCACGCCGCCGGCCTGCTCGAGGGGGCGCAGGAGGCGCTGTTCGTGCTGTCCGAGTCGGACCAGCAGCCGCTGCTGTCGCAACTGTCGGCGCTGACCCAGAAGCTGGGCAAGCTGGCGCTGCTCGACGCCGGCCTGCAACCGATCCTCGAACTGCTCGAGCCGGCCCGCATCCAGTTGCAGGAGGCGGTCTACGGCCTCAACGATTATCTCGATCACACCGAGCTCGACCCGGATCGCCTGCGCCAGCTCGACGCGCGCATGGAGGCGATCCATTCGACCGCGCGCAAGTTCCGCGTCGCGCCGGAGGAGCTGCCGGAGGAACACGCGAAGCTGGCCGAGAAACTGGGCCAGTTGGCCGACGCCAGCGACCTCGACGGCCTGCGCCGGCAGGAAGAAAAGATCCGCGCCGAGTACCAGGCCGCCGCCGCGCTGTTGTCAAGCAAGCGCGAGGGCGCCGCGCGCGAACTGGGCGCGGCCGTCACCGGCGCGATGCAGGATTTGAGCATGGGCGGCGGCAGCTTCGTCGCCGCGCTGAACGACTGCGAGCCGTCGGCCAGCGGGCTCGAGCAGGTGGAATTCCTGGTCGCCGGCCACGCCGGCAGCGCGCCGCGGCCGCTCGCCAAGGTCGCCTCGGGCGGCGAGCTGGCGCGCATCGCGCTGGCCATTTCCGTCATCACCTCGAACGCGACCACGGTGCCGACCCTGATCTTCGACGAGGTCGACAGCGGCATCGGCGGCGCGGTGGCCGAAGTGGTCGGGCGCCTGCTCAAGCGCCTCGGCCAGGAGCGCCAGGTGCTGTGCGTGACGCACCTGCCGCAGGTGGCGAGCCAGGCCAACGCCCATTTCCAGGTCGCCAAGAGCACGCTGCCGTCCGGGCGCACCGCCTCGCGCATCGACGCGCTCGACGCCAAGGCGCGCGTCGAGGAGGTGGCGCGCATGCTGGGCGGGCTGGAAATCACCGCCACCACGCGCAAGCACGCGCGCGAATTGCTGGCCTCATAAGCGGTCCAAACGCGGTCCAAGCGGCATTGGCACAAAATTGCATCCAAGAATCTATAATGGCGGGTTGATTTCCCGTCCAACCGTCGTTCCGATCCGGTACCCCCATGTCATTTCTAAAAGAACCAACCCACATCCACGGCGGCATCGCCGGCAGCGCCATCGTGCTGGTCAACCTGGGTACGCCGGACGCGCCGACCACCTCGGCCGTGCGGCGCTATCTGCGCGAGTTCCTGTCGGATCCGCGGGTGGTCGAGATTCCGCGCCTGGTCTGGTGGTGCATTTTGAATTTCATCATCCTGCCTTTCCGTTCAAGCAAGTCGGCCAAGAAGTACGACTCGATCTGGACCCGCGACGGTTCGCCCTTGAAGGTGCACACGCAAAAGCAGGCCAAGCTGCTGCGCGGCGCGCTCGGCGAGCGCGGCCACAACAACGTCACGGTCGAGATGGCGATGCGCTACGGCTCGCCGTCCCTGCCCGAGGTGCTGGCCAAGCTGAAGGCCGAGAACGTCGACCGGGTTTTGATCCTGCCCGCCTATC
>JACMLV010000362.1 GCA_014379395.1 Burkholderiaceae bacterium | reverse complement strand
CCGGCGCCGCCGCCGCGGGCACCGGCGCCATCCTGACCGCCCAGCTGGTCAGCGTCACGGCGGAGTTGCCGCAATACCAGGCCGCCCTCCAACGCAAGGCCGATCAACTGCGCACGCGGGCCGAGCGCCCCTTCGCCTGGCTGGAGGCGAGCCTGAACACCGCGGCGCCGCTGGCGTTCGACGCCGGGTCCGACCAGCCCCTGCTGACGGCCGGCGCCCGCCAGCCGGTCGCGGTCGAGATCCACCCGCCCCGCCCGTCCACCGGCGACACCCTGGCGCGCCTGGTTTCCCTGGTGTGGGGGCCGCTCGGCGAGGCCGGCCTGGTGCTGCTGCTGCTGCTGTTCATCTTGCTGGAGCACGAGTCGCTGCGGGATCGCCTGATCCGCCTGGCCGGGCAGACCGAAACCAGCCGCACCGTGCGCGCGCTGGCCGATGCGGCGCATGGGGTGTCGCGCTTCTTCTTTTCACAGTTCGTCGTCAATGCCGTCTTTGGCATCGTCATCGGCATCGCGCTGTGGGGTTGCGGCGTGCCCCGTGCCGCGCTGTGGGGCGCGCTCAGCGGCCTGCTGCGCTTCGTGCCCTATCTCGGCACGCTGGGCAGCGCCGCCTTCATCACCGTCTTCGTGGCCGCCATCGACCCCGGCTGGAGCCTGACCGTGACCTGCGTGGCCCTGTATGTGGTCATCGAGCTGATCGTCGCCAACGTAATCGAGCCCAATGTGTACGGCCACAGCACCGGCATTTCGCCGCTGGCGGTGGTCGCGTCGGCGCTGTTCTGGGGCTCGCTGTGGGGCCCGGTCGGCCTGCTCATTTCCACCCCGCTGACGGTGTGCCTGGTGGTCGCCGGCCGCCACGTGCGCGCGCTGGAAGCGCTTTCCATCCTGCTCGGGGAAGCCCCCAATGTGACGGCGGCGCAACGCTTCTTCCAGCGCGCCTTGTCCGGCGAGACCGGCGTCATCCTGCGCGACGCCGGCGCCTACCTGCGGCGCGCCAGCTTTGCCCGCTATTGCGACCACACCCTGTTGCCCGGCCTGGCGCTGGCCGTCACGGAACTGCGCGCCGGCAAGATCGACGCCCTCCAGCAGGAGCACATCCGCAGCACCATCGCCGACGTGGCGGAAAGCCTGGCGCCGTCGGGCGCCGCGCCGGCGCGCGGGCCGCGCTGGCGCCACGTCTCGCTGCTCGACGCCAATGTCGGCGCCCACCTGCGCCAGCTGCGCGAAGCGCGCCTGGGGCGCTGGCAAGGCTCGCTCGACGTGCCGCAGCACTCGATCGTGCTGTGCGCCGGCCTGGCGCTGGAGCGCGACGACCTGGTCAGCGAACTGCTGGCGCGCGCGCTGCGCGAAGCCGGTGTCGACGCGCGCAGCATCGTCCTGCCGCTGCCCGATGCGGAGTACGAGCCGGAAAAAGCCAACCTGGCGTCCACCGTGTTCATCGCCTACCCGCTGAGCGACGCGCTGGAATCCTGGACCCAGGCGATGAGCGAAGTGCGCACGCTGCTGCCGCAGGCGATGCTGGTCGCCATCCGCGCGGCGCAGGACGAGATGGCGGCCCCGCACCACGCGGTGCAGCCACATGTGGACATGGTGTTGCGTTCGTTCGAGGAGGGCCTGGCCTTGGTCGCGCCGCGGCGCCCGGCCGCGGCCTGATCGGCCGGCATGGCGGCGTCTTGCGGCATGCGCGTCGGGAACCGGCCGGGGCGGCGGCGACGCTCAGAATGGTTCGTCGTTCAGCGCCAGCGCCGCTGGTGCGACTTGCGCGCCGTACAGCACGGTGTGGCGCAGGCCGGCAACCTGGCACAGCACGCGGTCGGCATGAAAGCCGGCGGTCACCAGCTTGGTGGCATCTGAAGAACATCGACGAAAAGCTGGACGTGTCGTCGCGCATCCAGGCCGTGCAAAGCGGCCTCGGGCTTGGTCTGCCGCCGCGCAAAAATTAAACAAGCCCCGGGAAGGGGCTTGGAGTTGTCCGCGACAAAAGTTTTATACGATATGCATTCACGATGCCATCAATAGCACCCTACTTAACTGCTCACATAAATCGTTCCGTCGGCAGCAACGCGCTGATCCTGCGGCTGTTCCAGAACATGCCATTGATGCGCGGCAGCAGCATGCGCAGCGCATGCTGCGACTGGTCCGTGTAGTACAGCAGTACCGCCGGCTGCAATCCATTGCCCGGAAAATGTTGTATCGCGTCGAAGCGGGGAAAACCGTACCGGGTCAGGAAGGCCTGCAGATCGTCCTCGGAAGCGTGGATGTTCCCTAAATATATATGCGCCATAACGCCCCCTAAGCCATGATGTTGACGCCGCCATCGACGTAAATCGTCTCGCCCGACAGCCTTCTCGCATACGGCGTGGAGAGGAAGGCGCAGGTGAAGCCGACATCCATGATGTCGGCCAGTTCGCCCAGCGGCGCGTGATGCGCCGCCTCGTTGAGCAACAGATCGAAGTCCTTCAGACCCGAGGCGGCGCGCGTCTTGAGCGGGCCCGGCGAGACGGCGTGCACCCGGATCCGCCGCGGGCCGAGCTCATAGGCCAGGTAGCGCACCGACGCCTCCAGCGCCGCCTTCACCGGCCCCATGACGTTGTAATTGGGGATGACCTTGCTGGCGCCGTGGTAGCTCATGGTGAACATGGCGCCGCCGTTCGTCATCAACGGCGCGGCGCCGTGCGCCATGCGCACGAAGGAGTGGCAGGAAATATCCATCGCCTTCGCGAAGCCGTCGGCCGAACAATGCAGCAGGCCGCCCTGAAGGTCTTCCTTCGGCGCCCAGGCGATGGAATGGACGAGGATGTCGAGCTGTCCCCATTCCGCTTCGATTTTGCCGAACACCGCATCGAGATGATCCGGGTCCGACACATCGAGCGGCATGAAGATCGACGCGCCGAGTTCGCGCGCCAGCGGTTCGATGGCGTCGCGCACCTTGTCGTTGGCGTAGGTGATCGCCAGTTCCGCGCCGAGCTCGCGGAACGCCTTGGCGCAGCCGTAGGCGATCGAATGCTCGTTGGCGATGCCGGTCACGAGCGCCTTGACGTTTTT
>JACMLV010000361.1 GCA_014379395.1 Burkholderiaceae bacterium | reverse complement strand
GCTGGCGGCGCGCCTGCCGCACTGGAGTTTGTGGCGCGCGCTGGTGTCGCTGGTCAAGCCGGCCGATCCGCAAGCGGCCTTCGCCGCGCTGTCGCGTTTTCACCTGGGCGACAAGCTGTACGCGCGGGTCGACCGCCTCTCCGGCGGCGAGCGCCAGCGCTGCGGCCTGGCGCGCCTGCTGCTGTCGGACGCGCAAGCGCTGCTGGTCGACGAGCCGCTGTCGGCGCTCGACCCGACCTTGTCGCAATTGACCATCGCCACCTTGAAGCAAGAGGCGGCCGCGCGCGGCGCGACCCTCATTTGCAGTCTGCATCAAGTCGATGTGGCGCGCGCGCATTTCGACCGCATCGTCGGGCTGAGGGACGGACGCATCGCGTTCGACCTGCCGCGCGAAGCGGTGACCGACGCGATGATTGCGGCGCTGTACCAGAACGAGCCGGCGGCGCCCGAAGCGCAGGTTGAGGCAAGCTCGGTGCGCGCCATCAGCGGCTGTTTTTGACGCCATGAAGACCGTTCCCGAAACGCCGGCGCGCGACGCGTTCGACGCGCGCCACCCCGATCCCGCTTGGCGCGGCCGCATCGCGCTGACCGTCCTGTTCCTGCTGCTGTTGTGGCCGATGCTGGTGGCGAGCGAATTCAAGCCCGCCACCCTGTTCGACCGCCAAAGCCTGGCGGCCACCGGGCAGTTCCTGGCGGCCTTCCTGCCGCCGGCCCATTCGGCCGAATTCCTGCAGATGCTGCTGCGCGAAACGTGGCAGACGGTGGCGATTGCCAGCGCCGGCCTGAGCCTGGCCCTGCTGGGCGCGATTCCGGCCACGCTCTTGGTCACCGAGCGCCTGTCGATCTCGCGCCTGGGCACCGGGCGCATGCGCTGGGCGGCGAGCCTGCTGCGCCAGGGCGTGCGCTGGCTGCTGGTGTTGCTGCGCAGCGTGCCGGAGCTGGTGTGGGCGCTGCTGTTCGTGCGCATCATCGGCCTCGGCCCGACCGCCGGCGTGCTGGCCATCGCGCTGACCTATTGCGGCATGCTGGGCAAGGTGTACGCGGAGATCCTGGAGTCGTCCGACGCCGCCGCCAGCGACGCGCTGCTGGCCAACGGCAGCTCGCGCCTGGCCGCCCTGCTCTACGGCGCGCTGCCGGAGGCCGCCTCGGAGCTGGTGTCGTACACGATCTACCGCTGGGAATGCGCGATCCGCGGCTCGGTGGTGATGGGCTTCGTCGGGGCCGGCGGACTCGGCCAGCGGATGGACGAGTCGATGAAGATGCTGGCCGGCGGCGAGGTGTCGTCGATGCTGCTGGTGTTCGTGCTGCTGGTGGCGGGCGCCGACGCGGTCTCCAAAATGTTGAGAAAGCGACTCGGATGAGCATTCAGCCTTATTCAAGCATGCCGGCCGCGCCGAAGCGGCCTGTGTCGACGCTCTTGCTGGTGCTCGCGCTGGCGGCGCTGGTGGTGGCCAGCTTCGCCTCGCTGCCGCTCAGATGGGCCGAGTTCTTCACCATCGAGGCGGCCACCGGCAGCGCCGAATTCCTGGCCGGCTTCGCCCCGCCGGAGCTGAGCGCGCCGTTCGTCATCAAGACCGCCTGGGCCACCGCCGAGACGCTGGCGATGTCGGCGCTGGGCACGCTGCTGGCGGCGCTCGCCGGACTGGCCTTCGC
>JACMLV010000360.1 GCA_014379395.1 Burkholderiaceae bacterium | reverse complement strand
TCTAGGGCGCCGGCGGCGGCGCCTCGCCCAGCGCCCCAGCGGCCTCCAGTTGCGCCTCCACCAGCTTGGCGCTCTGATGGTCGGTCTGCGCATCGACCTTTTCCGGCGCCACCTCGACGCGGGTGATGCCGGAGTCGACCGAAATCGGATCGCTGGCCGGAAAGGTCATCTCGACCGCCTCGTCGAGCAACCCCTCCTGCGCCTTCTCCTGCGCCGCCACGCCCTCCTCGTCGGCCAGCACGATCAGCGCGGCGGCCCAGCGCGCGAACTTGAAATTGGCCAGGTCGCGTATCGTGTACACGCCGAAGGCCTCGTGCAGCGCGGCGGCGCACTGCTCGCTCACGCCGAGCAGCGCGCTCACCGGCGCGGCGGCGATCTCGCGCAGGCTCTTGCCGGCGTATTCCGGATCGATGATGGTGTCGATGTTCATGCTGCCTCCTTCCGCCTCGGGAAATGGGACGACGCGGGCGCGGCGCCCAGGCGCAGGCGGTGCGCGCCCGTCGCGGCCGAACATTGGCAGGTCCGCACTTTGGCGTCTGTGCGCGGTCGAACAGACAGGGACGAATGGGGCGCCGCCGAGACAGCGGCGGCGCGCTTTTCATGCGACACACAATTCGTGCCCCGCGTTCGTGCACGCGTCCGTGCAACACGCGTTCGTGCAACAATAACCGGGCTTTTTCCTTTCCCGCGCCACGCCGATGTCCGATAACGAGAAATCCAAAATCCTGGTGGTCAACGACGACGCCAACAGCCTGTTCGCGCTCACCAGCCTGCTGGCCCAGCGCGCCGAGCAGGAGGCCTACGAGGTGATCTCGGCCCGCTCGGGCGAGGAGGCGCTGCGCCAGGTGTTGCTGCACGATTTCGCCGTCATCCTGCTCGACGTGAACATGCCCGGCATGGACGGGTTCGAGACGGCCGAGGCGATCCAGCAGCGCGCCCGCTCGGCCGACATTCCGATCATCTTCATCACCGCCTTCCTGGCCGACGAGCTCGACCGCATGAAGGCGTATCAGCGCGGCGCCGCCGACTTCCTGTTCACCCCGATCATTCCGCAGATCCTGCACGCCAAGGTGTCGGTGTTCGTGGCGCTGGCGAGCAAGAACCTGGAGCTGAAAAGGCAGGCCAGAAAGCTCAGCGAGCGCGGCGTCGAGCTGTCGGCCATCAACAAGCGCCTGACGCGCGAAATCGGCGAGCGCAAGGTGGCCGAGCGCAAGAACAACGCCAAGGACGAGTTTCTGGCGATGCTGGGCCACGAGCTGCGCAACCCGCTTTCGGCGATCAGCAGCGCCGCCGCCCTGATCGGCCTGCCGGGCGTGTCGGCCGAGGGCGTCGCGCGCGCCAAGAGCATCATCGCGCGCCAGAGCCGGCATCTGGGGCGCATCGTCGACGACCTGCTCGACCTGAGCCGCGCCATGTCGGGCAAGATCCTGCTGGCGCGCCAGGCGCTCGACCTGGGCGCGCTCGCGGCCGCCTGCGTGGAAACCTTCCGCGCCACCGGCCGCACCGGCGACTACCGGCTCACGCTCGACGCGGCGCCGCCCTGCTGGGTCGACGGCGACCCGACCCGGCTCGAACAAATCGTCAGCAACCTGATCGACAACGCCCTGAAATACACCGCGCCCGGCGGCGCCATCGACATCGCGATCCGTCCCGAGGGGCGCGAGATCGTGCTGACGGTGCGCGACTCCGGCGTCGGCATCGCGGCCGAACTGCTGCCCCACGTGTTCGACGTCTTCGTGCAGGGCAACAGCACGCTGGAACGGGCGCAGGGCGGGCTGGGCATCGGCCTGGCGCTGGTGCGCGGCCTGGCCGAGCTGCACGGCGGCAGCGTCAGCGCGCGCAGCGACGGCGCGCGCGCCGGCAGCACCTTCACGCTGCGCCTGCCCGGCGCCGAGCGCGCCGCCCCGAACCCGGACGCCGGCGACGCGCCCGCCGTGGCCAAGCCGGATAAAAAGCCGACCCTGCTG
>JACMLV010000035.1 GCA_014379395.1 Burkholderiaceae bacterium | reverse complement strand
TGGCGCAGGCGGCGTTGGCGCCGCAACTGGACAAGGCCGACGAGGGCGTCGATGTGACGCTGATCGGCACCATCGACAATTTGCCCAATCCACTGGCGCAGGGCGTGCGCTTCAATTTTCTTGTCGAGCGCGTGGTGGATTCCGCGATGAAGGTGCCGCCGCGCGTGTCGCTGGCGTGGTACGCGGGCCAGCGCGGCGAGGTGGCTTTGGCGCCCGATTTGCAGCCCGGCGAGCGCTGGCAATTGACGGTGCGATTGCAGCGTCCGCATGGCAACGCGAATCCCTACGGCTTCGATTACGAGGTGTGGTTGCTTGAGCAGGGCTTGCGCGCGACCGGCTATGTGCGCCCCGACCAAGGCGCGGCGCGCAAGAACCAGCGGCTTGACGGCTTCGTGTTCAGCTTCGGCAATCTGGTCGAACGCTGCCGCGCCACGCTGCGCGGGCGCATCCTGCGCGCGCTGCCCGGCAAGGAATACGCCGGCGTGATCGTCGCGCTGGTGGTCGGCGACCAGCGCGCCATCGAGCAGTCGGACTGGCGCGTGTTCAACCGCACCGGCATCAGCCACTTGATTTCAATTTCCGGATTGCACATCACGATGATCGCCGGGCTGTTCGCGCTGGTCGCCTCCAGTCTGTGGCGGCGCTCGTTTTTCACCCGCGCGCAGTTGCCTTTGATCCTGCCGGCGCAGAAGGTGGCCGCGCTCGCCGGCGCCGCGTCGGCGTTGCTGTATGTGCTGTTGGCCGGCTTCGGCGTGCCGGCACAGCGCACGCTATATATGTTGTCGGTGGTCGCCGCCGCGCTCTGGTTCGGGCGCATCACCAATGTGTCGCATGTGTTGTGCGCCGCGCTCGGCGTGGTGGTGGTGCTCGATCCGTGGGCGGTGCTGTGGCCCGGCTTTTGGCTCTCGTTCGGCGCCGTCGCCGTGATCTTGTATGCGACCGTCGGCCGCACGCCGCCGGCGCGCGATCCGCTCTTGCCGGTAACTTATCGTCAGCGCGCATGGGAGTCGCTGAAGGCGGGCGCGCACACGCAGTATGTCGTCACGCTCGGGCTGTTGCCGATGACGATGTTGCTGTTCGCGCAGGTGTCGCTGGTCAGTCCGCTCGCCAACGCGGTGGCGATTCCGCTGGTCGGACTGGTGATCACGCCGCTGTCGCTGCTCGGCAGCGTCTTGCCGGCGCTGTTGGGCGATCCGCTGCTGATTCTGGCGCACGCGCTTGTGCAGTTGCTGGCGTGGGCGTTGCAATGGTTCAGCGGCTTTTCGTTCGCGGTGTGGAGTGCGCCGGAGCCGCCGCCGTGGAGTTTCGTCTGGGCGCTGGTCGGCACGTTGTGGATGCTGGCGCCGCGCGGTTGGCCGCATCGCTGGCTGGGCGCGGCGAGCTGGATTCCGCTGTTGACGGCTTTGCCGGCGCGTCCGCCCGACGGGCAGATGTGGGTCACGGCGTTCGACGTCGGGCAGGGCATGGCGCTGCTTATCGAAACCAGCAACCATCGTCTGCTGTACGACACGGGCCCGTTTTATTCGCCCGAATCGAACGGCGGCAGCCGCGTCATCGTGCCGTATCTGAAGGCGCGCGGCATCGACAATCTCGACGGCGTTATCGTCACCCATAGCGACAACGACCATTCCGGCGGCGCGCTGGCGATTTTGGATAGCGTGCGTGTCGGCTGGCTCGCCTCGTCGCTCGGGCCGGAGCATGTGATCGTCAAGGCGGCGCCGCGGCATGTGCGCTGCGTGGCCGGGCAGGGCTGGACGTGGGACGGCGTGCGCTTCGAGATGCTGCATCCGCCGCCGGCCAGCTATGCCGATCCGACTTTGAAGCCGAACGCGCGCAGCTGCGCCTTGAAGATCGGCGTCGCCGGCAAGGCGATCCTGCTGACGGCCGACATCGAGGCGGCGCAGGAGGCGCAGTTGCTGGCCCGCGCCCCGGACGCCCTGCGCGCCGATGTGTTGTTGGCGCCGCACCACGGCAGCGGCACCTCGTCCACGGCGGCGTTCCTGGCGGCGGTGCGGCCGGAGCTGGCGCTGTTCCAGGTTGGGTATCGCAACCGTTATCGCCACCCAAAACGGGAGGTCTACGAGCGTTACGGCCAGATGGGGATCGCGCGCCTGCGCACCGACGAGGCGGGCGCGCTGACCCTGCGTTTCGGGCCGCGGCTCGACGTGAGCGAATACCGGGCCGAG
Organism: Burkholderiaceae bacterium; assembly: GCA_014379395.1. Classification (GTDB taxonomy): domain Bacteria; phylum Pseudomonadota; class Gammaproteobacteria; order Burkholderiales; family Burkholderiaceae_D; genus Janthinobacterium. The sequence continues at coordinate 7,918 of JACMLV010000035.1, read as the reverse complement.
CATGCGCGCTACTGGTATGGGCGCTAAGCGGTTTCCTTTCTCCCACGCCATCAAAAAAAGTTTCCATTCGTAAATGACAACCACGTTGCCGACAGGTACACTTACCGGCTGCGGGGCCCTACCGCGTTTGCGTGATTCAATTAAAAGTGCGGCTTTGCCGTGAAACGAAGTGATGCAGTGTCTTATCGATAACCGCCATAAAAATAACTATGAAACTAAACGCAAAGATCATTTCTTTTTTCTCGGTACTAGCGGTCGTCATGATCGTGGTCGTCACGGCGATCAACTTGTATTCCATCCGTAATTTCTCGCTCGCCTCGTCGCGCGAGCACATGCGCACCGCCGCCGAGATCGTGCGCGCGCATCTGACCGACTCGATGATCAACGGCGTCATCGACAAGCGCGAAAATTTCCTGCAGCGCCTGACCGAAGTGCAGGGCCTGCAATCGGCGCGCGTGGTGCGCGGCCCGCACGTCGAGCAACAGTTCGGCAAGGGCCTCGAGCGCGAACAGCCGATCGACGAGATCGAGCGCAAGGTGGTCGAGGACGGCAAGGCCCGCTTCGAGGTGATCGAGGACGGCATGATGGCCACCTTCCGCGGCACCATCCCGTTCACCGCGACCTCGCACGGCACGCCCAACTGTCTGCAATGCCACAAGGTCGCCGAAGGCACCGTGCTGGGCGCCGTCACCTTGAAGATTTCGATTTCCGCGATGAAGGAAATGGCCCTGACGACGGTGGCGATGATCGTCGCCGCGCTCGGCTTTTTCTCGCTGATCTCCTACCTGTTCCTGCAGCGCCTGATCAAGCCGCTGGTGGGCACGGCCGACAACGTCGCCCACGCCGTCCAGCGCGCCGTGCAGGGCGATTACACGGTGCACATCGAGCGCAAGACCAACGACGAGATCGGCCAGATCGCCGAGGAGATGAACCGCCTGATGTCGTTCCTGCACAAGGGCCTGCACGCCATCGGCGACAACGTCGCGCTGCTGATCCACCAGAAGCCGTCGAAGGACCGCAACCTGCTCACCAACACGGTCGACATGGTCGAGACGCTGAAGAACGCGGCCCAGTACAAGAAGTCGATCGAGGAGGACGAGAGCACCGAGCAAATCTACGACCGCCTCTCGCACGTGTTGCAGAACCAGTTCAAGGTCGAGCATTTCTCGATCTACGAGGTGGAATCGGCCAAGAACAAGATCATCCCGATCATGGTCGACGGCAAGGCCGGCGACGACTGCAAGTGGTGCGATCCGCAGATTCTGGTGCGTCCGGAAACCTGCCGCGTGCGCCGCACCGGCCACCTGATCGACAGCATCGAGTCGCCCGGCATCTGCTACGCCTTCCAGCCGCATCACGACTACGTCGGTTATGGCCACATCTGCATGCCGGTGATCCAGTCGGGCGTGGTCGGCAGCATCGTGCAGGTGATCGTGCCGCCGGAGCAGGCCGAGCGCATGGAGGACATCGCGCCGTACATCAGCGTGTACCTGCGCGAGGCTGCGCCGGTGCTGGAAACCAAGCGCCTGATGGACACGCTGCGCGAATCGACCTTGCAGGACGCGATGACGGGCCTGAAGAACCGCCGCTTCCTGGAGGAGTACGTCGACACCCTGATCGCGGCGGCGCAGCGCCACAAGACCAACATCTCGATCCTGATGCTCGACCTCGACTACTTCAAGATGGTCAACGACACCTACGGCCACGACGCCGGCGACGCGGTGCTGAAGGCGCTGGCCAAGGTGCTCAAGCAATCGGTGCGCGCGTCCGACATCGTGATCCGCTACGGTGGCGAGGAATTCCTGATCATCCTGCAAGAGAGCAGCGGCGACGCGGCCGACAAGGTGGCCGAGAAGATCCGCGCCGCGGTCGAGGAAATGAAAGTGCAGCTGGCCGGCACCACGCTGCAAAAGACCATCTCGATCGGTATCGCCGACTATCCGAACGACAGCGAAACCTTCTGGCAGGCGGTCAAGTACGCCGACGTGGCGCTGTACCAGGCCAAGGACACCGGCCGCAACCGTTGCATCCGCTTCACGAAAGAGATGTGGAAAGACGACAAGGAGTATTAAGGCGTCGGGCTGGCCATCGCGGTTAGCCGATACGGCCGGGCAGGTGGCGTCGCCATCTCCCCGGCCGTTGTTTTGTCTCGGCGTGCGCGGGAACGAACCGTAGGGCGGGCGGGGCCGCCGAGGCAAGCATTTGCGCCCACGCGAATGCGCGGTCCGCGTGGGCATAAAAACGATGCCTGGAGATATAGATGTTGTAGGGTGGGCACGTTTTTGTGCCCACGCGGTTGCACGGTCCGCGTGGGCACAAAACGTGCCCACCCTACGAAATTTTTGTGATCACGGGGGACACCGCACGCGTGGGGCACAAAATCGTGCCTCGGCGGCCCCGTCACCCCCACATTACACCTCCAGCACGCACGACCATTCGAAGGCGGGATTTTCGAATTGCAGTTCGAAGGCGCTGGCGACGAGGTTGCGGTTCTGGGCGTAGCCGCGCGGGTTGGCGACGATGCGGCAACCGAAAGCCTTATAGTCGAAACTGTCGTGCACATGGCCGTGCAGCCACAGATCGGCCTTGGCGATCAGCCCGTCGATGCCGCCGGAAATGAACGAGGCGTTCATCGGATCGCCGGCAAACCTCGGATGCACCGACAGCACGTGCGGCGCGTGGTGGGTGATGACCACGGTTTTTCCCGCGAACGGTTTACGCAGTTCAGCCGCCAGCCACCGGCGCGCGTGCTCATGCTGCTCCAGTGCCATCGACGGTGTGAATAAGCCGTCTCCGCAGCGGATCACCTGATGATCCTTCAGCTTCTGCCCGGCGTTGTCCATCAACTGGGTGCGCGAGAACGTGCTCGCCATCAGGTAGTCGGTCCACATCGTCGCGCCTAAAAAGCGGACATTGCCGAATTCAAACGCGTCGTTGTCGAGCAGATGCACGCCGCTTCCCTCGGCCGCCTCGCGCAGCGCCGCGCGCGCCTCGGTGATCGATTGCTCGTAAAATTCATGGTTGCCCGGCACGTAGAGCACCGGCACCGGCCAGTCGCGGAACAGGTCGATGGCCTGGGTGCCGTTGGCGATGTCGCCGGCCAGCACCAGCAGATCGGCGCCCGGCGCGGGCGTGATCAGGCGTTCGCCGGGGAAGTTGCGCTGGAGGTATTCGAGGTGCAGGTCGGAGGCGAGCTGGATTTTCATCGTTGTCGTTTCGGTTGGACGTGGCGACAGCCTACCATTTCTAGAGGACTTCCTCGGACACGACGCCGCTTTCGCCCCTACAATTGTGCCATCTTGCAACTTTCCAAACTCGCCATCCGATGCCAAAACCCCAGCTCCATTTCGCCCACGCCAACAGCTATCCGGCCGGCACCTATCGCCAGTTCTTCGACTTGCTCGGCACGGACTTCGCCGTCCAGGCGCTCGACATGCACGCCCACGATCCGCGCTATCCGGTCGAGGAGGGCTGGGGCCAGCTGGTCAACGAGCTGATCGACCAGCTGGTCGCGCGCTACACCGAGCCGGTGATTCTGGTCGGCCATTCGCTGGGGGGCATGCTGTGCCTGATGGCGGCCAAGGCGCGGCCGGACCTGGTGTGCTGCGTGGTGCTGCTCGATTCGCCGGTGGTGGCCGGCTGGCGCGCGCTGTTCCTGCGCCTGCTGCGCAACACCGCGATCGGTGAGCGCTATTCGCCGGCCCGCTTTTCCGCGCGGCGCCGCGTGCTGTGGCCAAGCGCCGAGGCGGCCTACAACCATTTCGCCGGCAAGGACGTGTTCGCCAGCTGGGCGCCGGACGTGCTGCGCGACTATATCGACAGCGGCCTCGCGCCGCACGCCGACGGCATGCAGCTGCGTTTTACGCGCGAGGTGGAAACGGCGGTCTACCGCAGCCTGCCGCACCACGTCGGCACGTTGGTGCGCGGGCGCTTTCCGGTGCCGGTCGGCTTCATCGGCGGCGTCGATTCGGTCGAGTGCCGACAGGCCGGGCTGGGGCCGACGCGCAAGCTGGTCGGGCGCTTTTTCCGCCAGCTGCCGGGCGGCCATTTGTTCCCGATGCAGTCGCCGGCCAAGGCCGCCGAGGCGACGCGCGAGATGATCGCCGCGCTGCTCGCGCCGGCGCGCCACGATTTCGCCGCAAAAGCGGCGCCGCAGGCGGGAGCGGGCGCAAAATAGCCTCTGCCGGGCCGAGCTTTTCGCGTAAAATCGCCATGTTTTGGCAGGTGTGTTGTGGCCGTATTTGACGCCCGCGCGCCGCCAGTCTTTCCCTCGAATTATTTAAGAAAATGCCTTTGCGATGACGATTAAAAGCGATAGATGGATCCGCCAGATGGCGCAGGAACACGATATGATTTCGCCGTTCGAACCGGGCCAGGTGCGCACCTCCGAAGGGCGCAAGGTCATCTCGTACGGCACCTCGTCGTATGGCTACGATATCCGCTGCGCCAACGAATTCAAGATCTTCACCAACATCAACAGCACCATCGTCGATCCGAAGAACTTCGATCCGAACTCCTTCGTCGACGTGAAGAGCGATGTCTGCATCATTCCGCCGAACTCGTTCGCGCTGGCGCGCACCATCGAATACTTCAAGATTCCGCGCAACGTGCTGACGATCTGCCTGGGCAAATCGACCTACGCGCGCTGCGGCATCATCGTCAACGTGACGCCGTTCGAGCCGGAGTGGGAAGGCTACGTGACGCTGGAGTTTTCCAACACCACGCCGCTGCCGGCCAAGATCTACGCCGGCGAGGGCTGCGCGCAGGTGCTGTTCTTCGAGAGCGACGAGGTGTGCGAGACGTCGTACAAGGATCGCGACGGCAAATATCAGGGGCAGCATGGCGTGACGCTGCCGAAGGCCTAGTGTCCTGAGTTGCTAGTTCGTTGACTAAATATGGCGAGAATCGCCCCGATACGGCGTCGCAAATGCGCGCAAGGCCCCGGCCTTGCTGTGCTTTGCTCCTTGTCTCGGGCCGATTTCGCCACATTTATTTGTCAACGAACTAGTAACTCAGGACACTAGGAGTCTGTCGGACTTAGGCTCGTCGGCTGCAAAAATACCTGGACGGTCCATATTTCGCCGTTTTCTCGGCCAATAGCTCGCTATTGGCACTGCGAAACCGTCAAAATCTGCCCTCGCCCAGCTATTTTTTCGCTTCGACTCCCTAAGTCCGACCTGGCGCGCCCTTGCCGCCGCTTTCGTTTGTATCGGCCGGGCATTCGTACTCTGCTTGCCTGCGCCGTGTGCTCATGCCGCGCGGCCCATGATCACCGACGACGCGCGCGTCACCGATGCCAGGTCGACCAGCCACATCACAACCAGCGCGATTTTTTGAACCGGTAATACATGTAGGAGCAAGTCGCCGCGACGATAGTCAGCGCCAACGGATAGCCGTATTTCCATTTCAGCTCCGGCATGTGTTCGAAGTTCATCCCCCAGACGCCCACCATTCCGGTCGCGACCGCAAAGATAGCCGCCCACGCGGCGAGGCGTTTGTTGACATTGTTTTCATCAATGCTAATCATTGACAGGTTTACTTGAATCGCGGTGCTGATGGTGTCGCGGATGGTATCGACCGACGTGTTTATCCTGTGCAAATGATCATGCACGTCCCGGAAATATTCCGTCGTGTTCGCACAGATCGGCGGCACCCGCCCCCCGTCCAGTTTCCCGACCGCTTCCATCAGCGGCGCAACGGCATGCTTGAGGATCACAACTTTGCGTTTAAGTTGATACAGCCGTTCGAGCGTGGTGCGCTGTGGCCCCGGCACAAAGATCTGCTCTTCTATCATGTCAAGTTCGGATTCTAAGGCGTCCACCACCGGAAAATAGCGATCAACCACCGCATCCATGAGCGCATACAAGACGAAGGCGGGGCCTTGTTTGAGGTGATGCGGTTCGCGTTCGCAGCGGGCGCGTACGTCGGCGAACCCCTGCTGGCACCGGCTACGCGTGGAAAGGACATAATTTTCCCCGACGAACACGTCGACCTCGCCGAGACGCAGCGCGTCGCCCTCGAGTTCAACGGAATGGATGACCGCAAACAGCGAGTTGCCATATTCCTCAATCTTCGGCCTCTGATGCCCGGCGCGGGCATCCTCGACGGCCAATTCATGCAGGCCGAATTCATGTCGCATCTCTTCGAGCTCGGCTGGTTCGGCGTCGTTGAGCGCGACCCAGACAAGGCAATCTGGCAATACGATGTATTCGCTGATGTCGACGACGGGGATGTCACCGAGTTTTTTTCCGCCTTGGTAGGCGACGCAGTTGATGAGCATGGTGATAAGTCCGGAGTAAGGCTGGCATTTGATCGATGACGCGCAGTCTACACGGATCGATGGGTTGATCGGCGGCCAAGCTTTACCTGCCTTTACATGTTGCAGGATTAACTCGCCGCGGATGGCGCCGTAAACTCATTTGTGAATCACGCAAATGAATGGAGGCTGAAATGGTAACGGCAATCGGGGCAAGCGCATCGAGCGCATCAAGCGGCGTAACTAGCGCCGGCAGCGGCACGGACAACGGTTCGCAGGTCGCCGCCTTGCAAAAGCAGTTGGTGGCGAAGCAGAAGGAATTGGCCGACTCGCAAAAGGGCGAGCAGACCGAGGCGACCCAGAAAGAGCAGCAACTGATCGCCCAGCAGATCGCGGCGATTCAGGCCCAGATCGCGCAGCTGCAAGCGGCGGCCGCGCAGAAGGCGGCCCAGCAACAAAGCAATCAGGCCGAACCGACCCAAGCGGCAACTGCCACGCGCTCGTCGAGCGGCACGCTCGGCACCATCATCGATACGCAAGCTTAATTATGCAGCGGCGCTGCCCGGCGCCGTCGGCAACACAATCTCCACGCACAATCCACCGCCTTCGCGATTCCGGGCCGCGATGCCGCCCTGGTGCGCCTGGATCACGTGGCGCGCGATTGCCAGCCCGAGGCCGTGGCCTTCGGCGCCGTTTTGCGCGGCCGAGCGGAAGAAAGGTTCGAAGATCGCCTGCAAGTCGCCTTCGGGCACGCCCGGTCCGCGATCCGACACGACGATGCGCAGCTTGCGCCCGGCGTCGATGGTTGCCAGTTCCAGCTGCACGGCGCCGCCGTCCGGGCTGTGCTTGACGGCGTTGCGCACCACGTTTTCCAGCGCGCGCCCGAGCAGGTCCGGCTGGCCGCACACGTGCGCGTCGAGCGCGCCGTCGGCGCTGATGGTCACGTTGCGGGCCGAGGCTTCGAAGCGGGCGTCTTCCACGATTTCGTCGACCAGATCGGCGATGCACAGTTCTTCGCTGGCGGCGCTGAGCGCGCCCGCTTCCAGGCGCGACAGGGTCAGCAATTCTCCGACCAATTTATCCATCCGCACGCTCTCGCGCTCGATGCGCTCCAGCGAGGCGGCCACGTTGTCGGGCCGCTGGTGCGCCAGGCCGATGGCGGCCTGCAAGCGCGCCAGCGGCGAGCGCAGTTCATGCGAGACGTCGTGCAGCAGGCGGGTCTGGCCGTCGATCAGGTTGCGCAGGCGCCCGGTCATGTGGTCGAACTCGCGCCCGAGGTCGCTCAGTTCGTCGCGCCGCGCTTTGGTGTCAGCGAAGCGCGGCGCCAAGTCGCCGCCGGCGGCCGCCGCGAAGGCGAGCCGCAAATCGCGGATCGGACGCGAGAAATACCAGGCCAGCAGGAAGGCGAACAGCAGGCTCGCCAGCGTGGCGCCGATGAGCGGGATGAAGGCACGGTAGCGGGGATCGCCGTGCGGCGGTTCCGGCGGCGGTTCGCGCAGCGCCGCTGGTGCGTCGGACTGCGCGCCCGTTGTCATCGACTGGCCGGCGTTCGCCGCGCCTTCTGGCCGCCATTCGGGCGGTGGCGGCAGGTCGCCGCCGAAGCGCGGCGGGCCATGCCGGTCGAACAGGCCCGGCCCCTCGGCCAGTCCCAGCCCGAAGCGC
>JACMLV010000359.1 GCA_014379395.1 Burkholderiaceae bacterium | reverse complement strand
GTCGACTTGCCGCAGCCGGAGTGGCCGATCAGGGTGATGAACTCGCCCTTCTCGACCGTCAGGCTGACGTCGCTGAGCGCCTGGAAGTCGCCCTTCTTGGTGTGGAACACCATGTCGGCGTGCTGGATGTCGATGAATTTGTTGCTCATGCTAGCTCCCCACTTCTTCATACGTAAAGGCTTTCGCCAGGGTGACCAGGGCTTGCTCCAGCGCCAGGCCGACGACGCCAATGACGACGATGGCGATGATGATGTGCGGCACGTTCAGGTTGTTCCACTCGTCCCAGACCCAGAAGCCGATGCCCACGCCGCCAGTCAGCATCTCGGCCGCGACGATCACCAGCCAGGCGGTGCCGATCGCCAGCCGCACGCCGGTCAGCATGTAGGGCAGCACCGCCGGCAGCAGGATCTTGGTGACGATCTTCCACTCCGACAGGTTGAGCACGCGCGCCACGTTCATGTAGTCCTGCGGCACGCGCTGCACGCCGACGGCGGTGTTGATGACCATCGGCCAGATCGAGCAGATGAAGATCGACCAGATCGCGGCCGGGTCGGCGGCCTTGAAGACCAACAGGCCGATCGGCAGCCAGGCCAGCGGCGAGACCGGTTTGAGCAGGCTGACGATCGGGTTGAACATGCCGGCCATGAACTGGAAGCGGCCGATCAGGAAACCGAGCGGAATGCCGACCAGGGCGGCCAGGCCGAAGCCGATGCCGACCCGCTTGAGCGAGGCCAGGATGTTCCAGCCGATGCCCTGGTCGTTGGGACCGTTGCGGTAGAACGGATCGGCGAACAGCTTGATCGCCTCGTCGAGCGTCACCGCCGGGGTCGGGAAGCCGCTGTTCTTGCTGGCGATGATCTGCCACACCAGCACCAGCAGGGCCAGCCCGACCAGCGGCGGCAGGTATTTCATGACATGGGGGCGCAGGCGCGATTTTCCCGAATGGAGGGTGTGGCCGCGCGCGGCCAGGCGCGCGCTGCGCTTGGGCTTGTCGGACTCGGCGGCCGCCGGCGCTTGCTCCAAAATGATGGCGCTCATGGTCTCGTCCCCTTAGGCTTTGATCTTGAAGGAGGCCGCGTAGGCCTTCGGATTCTTGCCGTCCCACACGGTGCCGTCGATCATCTTGACGCTGCGCATGGGCGACTTCGGCACGCTGACCTTGGCCATCGCCGCCGCGTCGGTGTAGACCGCGATCTGGTTGATGGCGGTCGCCACGCCGAGGTAGTCCGGCTCGGCCTTGAGCAGGCCCCAGCGCTTTTGCTGGGTCAGGAACCACATGCCGTCCGACAGGTAGGGGAAGTTGACGCTGCCGTCGTTGAAGAACTTCATGTAGTTCGGATCGTCCCAGGTCTTGCCCATGCCGTTCTGGTAGCGGCCCAGGATGCGCTGGTTGATCACGTCGACCGAGGTGTTGACATAGGACTTGTCGGCGATCGTCTGCGCCATCTTGTTCTTGTTCGACAGCGAGGCGTCGATCCAGCGGCCGGCCTCGAGCACGGCGGCGGTCAAGGCGCGCGCCGTGTTCGGATACTTCTTGACCCACTCGGCGGTGGTGCCGAGCACCTTCTCCGGGTGGTCCTTCCAGATGTCCTGGGTGGTGGCGGCGGTGACGCCGACGCCGTCGACGATGGCGCGGTGGTTCCACGGCTCGCCGACGCAAAAGCCGTCCATGTTGCCGATGCGCATATTGGCCACCATCTGCGGCGGCGGCACCGTGATCACCTTGGCGTCCTTCATCGGGTCGATGCCGTAGGTCGCCAGCCAGTAGTACAGCCACATCGCGTGGGTGCCGGTCGGGAAGGTCTGGGCGAACGAGTACTCGCGCTTGTCGGTCTGCATCAGCTTGGCCAGCGAGGCGCCGTCGACGCCGCCCTTGTCGGCCACCTTCTTCGACAGCGTGATGGCCTGGCCGTTGTGATTCAGGTTCATCAAGACCGCCATGTCCTTCTTCGGCCCGCCGGCGCCCAGGTGCACGCCGTAGACCAGGCCGTACAGCACGTGCGCGGCGTCCAGCTCGCCATTGACCAGCTTGTCGCGCACGCCGGGCCAGGAGGCCTCCTTGCTGAGCACGATCTTGATGCCGTATTTCTTGTCGAAGCCGAGCACCGAGGCCATCACGACGGAGGCGCAGTCGGTGAGCGGAATGAAGCCGACCTTGACCTCCTCTTTTTCCGGCTTGTCGGAGCCGGCGGCCCAGGCGGCGCCGCAGGGCAAGGCGCCCAGCGCGGTCGCGGTGGCGCCGGCGGCGAGCAGTTTACGGCGGGTCAGGTCGATGTTGCTGGGGGTGGTCTCGGTCGTCATTGTTGTCCTCGAATCGCATCAAATGGGAAAGGCGCGGGGAGCAAGGGAGGCGAAAAACCGCATCCGTTTGCCGTCACGGGGATAACAGCAATTCGTGTGCCAGCCAAAGATGTACTTTTTTGTAATGTTTTGACAAGTTCCCGCCGCAAGCGACGAAAACCCGGCACTTTTTTCGTGCGGCGCACCAAAACTGGACTCCGACACTGAGCAAGAATTTAAGCAGGTAAAATTTTTCGGCTAGCCGCGGGGGCCAGCCGTGGACACTAGTGTAGATACGGCGGCAAGGCCGCGCCGCAGTGCTTGCAGTAGTCCGCGGTGGCCTCGTGGCCCTCGGTCAGGCACTCGTGACAGGTGCGGGTGGTGACGACGTCCAAGCCGCGCTGGGCGGTGATTTCCGAGCTGATGATGCCGGTCGGCACGGCCAGGATGCCCCAGCCGAGCAGCATCATCAGCGACGAGATGGCGCGTCCGAGATCGGTCTTCGGGGTGATGTCGCCGAAGCCGACCGTGGTGACGGTGCTGATGGCCCAGTAGATGGCGGTGGGGATGCTGGTGAAGCCGTTGGCCGGCCCCTCGACCGCGTACATCACGGTGCCGAGCAGGAACACGATCATCATCACCACCGACAGGAAGATGAAGATCTTGCGCCGGCTCGCCATCAGCGCGCGGCCCAGCATGCCGTACTCGTGCACATAGGGCGTGAGCTTCAAGATCCGGAACATGCGCAGCAGGCGCAGGATGCGCACGTCGAGCAGCACGTGGGCGCCGGGAACGGCCAGCGCGATATAGGTCGGCAGCACCGACAGCAGGTCGATCACGCCGAAAAAACTCTTGGCGTAGCGCAGCGGATGCTTCACGCACGACCAGCGCGCCACGTATTCGACTGTGAACAAGGCGGTGAAAAACCATTCCAGCACGTACAGCAAGTCCCCGTGGCGCGCGGCGATCGCCTCGACGCTGCTGAGCACCACCACCATCACGCTGAACAGGATGGCGCCGACCAGCGTCAGGTCGAACAGGCGCCCGGCGCGGGTGTCGGCTTCGAAGATGACGGTGTAGATGCGCTCGCGCCAGCCGCGCTCGGGCTTGCCGAAGCGCTGGTAGGGTTGGTATGGCTGCTGCGGTTGGGCGGGTGAATCAAGGGACGGCATGCGAGATTAGCGGTGGACGATATGAGTGCGGCATGATACCCGCGCCGGGGCTATCTGGCCGGCGCCGACGCTGCGCCGGGCTCGGAATCGGATCCGGCGCCGGCCGCGGACAGGGCGCGCAGCGTGGCGACCGCGGCTCGATAGTCGAGCTCGGCAATTTGGCGCGCGATCGTGGCGAGCCAGCCCGGCTGTGGCGCGCCCATGCTCAGTATCAATTCTTCGGCCAATATTTCGGCCCTGGTGTCGTTGTGCTCCAGATAGGCGAGCAGGACGGCGAGCCGTTCTTGCACCGGACCGGACGGTGCCGTGTGCGGCGCCGCCGTTTCCGCCGCGGCGTGTTCTTCGAGCAGCGGGCGCAGCCCTTCGATCAGCGCCGCATGGGCCGCGCAGAGCGCGTCCAGCGG
>JACMLV010000358.1 GCA_014379395.1 Burkholderiaceae bacterium | reverse complement strand
GGCCGGACGCATGCAGCGCGCCCGCCCCGGCCAGCGCGCTTACCGGCGCTGCGGCATGGCGGCCGAGCCGATCACCGACGTGCCGTTGCGTTGCTGCTCGGGCGCCATCCGCAGCGCGTAATACAGCACCGTCAACAGCACCAGCCAGGCCGGGCCGACGATCAGCGCGACGCGGGTGTCCGGGAAGTACGCCATCAGGCCGATCACCAGCGCCAGGAAGGCCAGCGCGATCCACGAGGCATACGGGAACAGCGGCATGCGGAAGGCGAGCGCCGCGCGCTCTGGCGCCGACAGCGATTTGCGGAACTTCATGTGGGTCACCAGGATCACGCCCCAGGTCCAGATCGCGCCGAAGGTCGAGATCGAGGTCATCCACATGAACACCTTTTCCGGCACCAGGTAGTTGAGCAGCACGCCGAACAGCAGCGCCACCATCGACAGCAGGATCGCGCGGCGCGGCACGCCGCTTGGCGTGGTCTGGGCGAAGGCCGGCAGGGCCTGGCCTTGCTGGGCCAGGTTGTACAACATGCGGCCGGTGCTGAAGATGCCGCCGTTGCAGGACGACAGCGCGGCGGTGATGACGACGAAGTTGATGATGCCGGCGGCGGTCTTGATGCCGAGCCGCTCGAAGGTCATCACGAACGGGCTGCCCTGGGTGCCGATTTCGTTCCACGGGTAGATCGACAGGATGACGAACAGCGCGCCGACGTAGAAGATCATGATGCGCCAGAACACCGAGTTGATCGCGTCCGGGATCGATTTCTTCGGATTGGCCGCCTCGCCGGCGGTCAGGCCGATCATCTCGACGCCGAGATAGGCGAACATCACCATTTGCAGCGACATCAGGACGCCCTGCGCGCCGTTGGGGAAGAAGCCGCCGTGGATCCACAGGTTGATGGAGCCGATGGCGACGCCGTCGTTGCCGAAGCCGAACACGATCATGCCGATGCCGCCGATGATCATCACGACGATGGTGACCACCTTGATCAGCGCGAACCAGAACTCAAACTCGCCGTAGGCTTTCACGGCCAGCAGGTTGACCGAGCCCATCGCGCCGAGCGCGCCCAGGGCCCAGATCCAGCGCGGCACGTCCGGGAACCAGACGCCCATGTAGATGCCGACCGCGCTGATTTCGGCGATGCAGGTCACCAGCCATAAGAACCAGTAGTTCCAGCCGGTCAAGTAGCCGGCCAGGGGGCCGATGTAGTCTTGCGCGTAGCGGCTGAAGGAGCCGGCCACGGGGTTGTGCACCGCCATCTCGCCAAGCGCGCGCATGATGATGAAGATGATGGCGCCGCCGATCGCGTAGGACAGCATGATGCCGGGGCCGGCCATCTTGATCGCGTTGGCCGAGCCGAGGAACAGCCCGACGCCGATCGCCGCGCCCAGCGCCATCAGGCGAATCTGACGCTCGCCCAGGCCGCGCTGCAAGCCTTGTTCTTTTACTTCCATTGTTGTCTCCTTTAGTTTTTTTATCTGTCCGCCGCCGGGCGGTCCGCTTCAATGAGCGGCCGCGCCGGGCGGCGCAATGCGTTGTCTGTCAGGCGAGTCCTCCCTTCTTCTAGTGATGGCGTTAGGCCAGTTCGACGATCAATTCGATTTCGACGCAGGCGCCGAGCGGGATCTGCGCCACGCCGAACGCCGAGCGCGCGTGCAGGCCGCGCTCGCCGAACACGGCGCCGAACAATTCGGAGGCGCCGTTGGCGACGAGGTGGTGGTCGGTGAAGTCGGCGCTGGAATTGACCAGGCACATCAGCTTGACGATGCGTCCAACCCGCGCCAGGTCGCCGCCGCAGGCGGTCTGCAAGGTCGACATCAGGTCGATCGCGATCGCGCGCGCCGCCTCGCGGCCCTCTTCGATGCTCAGGCCGCGCCCGAACTGGCCCTGCCAGACCTTGCCGTCGCGCTTGGCCAGGTGGCCCGACAGGAACAGCAAGTTGCCCGTTTGGACGTACTGCACGTAGGCCGCCGCCGGTGCCGGCGCGCTGCTCAGTTCAATGCCGAGCTCCGCCAGTTTTTCGTAAACCGCCATGTATTTCTCCTTAAAAAATGATGTCGCCGGCCGGCCAATCGGGCGCGGCCGCTTGATTTATGCGTCCCGATATTCGCGGTGCAGGCGCGGCCCCAGATTGGTCAGCAACTCGTAGGCGATGGTGTCGGCCAGGCCGGCCACCGTGTCGAGCGGATGCTCGGCGCAGATCAGGTCGACCAGGCTGCCCGCCTCCAGC
>JACMLV010000357.1 GCA_014379395.1 Burkholderiaceae bacterium | reverse complement strand
TCGAATGCTTCCAGCAGTGATTTTGTTGCAATCGTCATCTTTTCGCTCAAATATCGAGAGTAAACGCCTTTCTTTGCGGGTTTACAAGCAATATTTTTGCGGAGTGCTCAGAGATTCGCTTGGCTTCATGCAATCGCCCTGCCAGGCAAGCGCTGGGCTTCCATTTTCCGAGAAATGCTGCTACTATCTATCTCTTCCCATAAATCAACGGTTTGAATTTTACATGACCACTATTCGCCTTAAAGAAAACGAGCCGTTCGAAGTCGCAATGCGTCGCTTCAAGCGCACCATCGAAAAAACCGGTCTGCTGACCGAACTGCGTGCACGCGAGTTCTACGAGAAGCCAACGGCTGAGCGCAAGCGCAAGCTGGCCGCTGCTGTCAAGCGCCACTACAAGCGCATCCGCAGCCAGCAACTGCCGAAAAAATTATTCTAAGACTGTACAGGCAAGACTGATCCGGTTGCGGCGGCGCTTGGTTCGCCCGGCTCAGTTTTGTTTCATCTGAAAGCGTCTGGTTCAGATGAGTCGCCTACCCGCTCCGGCTCGCCGCAGCGGGTTTTTCCATTTATAACATCGGCGCGGCGCGCGCCGCCCCCATATCGGAGAATGCAATGGGCTTGAAAGAACAAATCACGGAAGACATGAAGGCCGCCATGCGCGCCAAGGAAGCGGGCAAGCTGGGCACGATCCGCCTGCTGCTGGCCGAAATCAAGCGCAAGGAAGTCGACGAGCGCATCGAGGTGAGCGACACGCAGACCCTGGCCATCGTCGAAAAGATGATCAAGCAGCGCAAGGATTCGATCAGCCAGTTCGAGGCGGGCAACCGCGCCGACTTGGCCGACATCGAAAAGGCCGAGCTGGCGGTGCTGTCGGCCTACATGCCGGCCGGCCTGTCGGACGAGGATGTGGCCGCCGAGGTGGCCGCCGCCGTGGCCGCATCCGGCGCCGCCGGGCCGCAGGACATGGGCAAGGTGATGGCGATCGTCAAGCCGAAGCTGGCCGGCCGCGCCGACATGACGGTCGTTTCCGCGCTGGTCAAAAAAGCGCTCGCCCCGGCTTGAATGTCGTGCGCGCGCCGCGCCTCGACGCCGATCGACGGCGATCCTGGCGCGGCGCGCTGAACATATAACAACAGCGCCAAGCCAAGTGATCCCCCAATCCTTCATCGCCGATTTGCTGAACCGGGTCGACATCGTCGACGTGGTCGGCCGCTATGTGCCGCTGAAAAAAACCGGCGCCAATTTCTCGGGCCTGTGCCCGTTTCACAACGAAAAATCGCCCAGCTTCACGGTCAGCCCGACCAAGCAGTTCTACCACTGCTTCGGCTGCGGCGCGCACGGCACCTCGATCGGCTTTCTGATCGAGTATTCGGGCATGGGCTTCGTCGACGCCGTCAAGGATCTGGCGCAGAACGTCGGCATGGTGGTGCCGGAATCGGACGACCGGATTCCGCCCGCCCAGCGCGCCGAGCAGCAGGCCCACAGCATGGCGCTCTCGGAGGCGATGACGCGCGCCTGCGACTATTACCGCGGCCAGTTGCGCAGCGCCGCCGGCGCCATCGCCTATTTGAAGAACCGCGGCCTGACCGGCGAGATCGCGGCCCGCTTCGGCATCGGCTACGCGCCCGAGGGCTGGGATTGCCTGCGCGCGGTGTTCCCCGACTACAACGCGGTGGTCCTGGCCGAGGCCGGCCTGGTGATCGACCGCAGCGACGAGGACGGCGCCAACCGCAAGCGCTACGACCGCTTCCGCGAGCGCATCATGTTCCCGATCCGCAACACCAAGGGCCAGGTGATCGCCTTCGGCGGGCGGGTGCTCGACCACGGCGAGCCGAAATACCTGAACTCGCCTGAAACCCCGCTGTTCCAGAAGGGCTTCGAGCTGTACGGCTTGTTCGAGGCGCGCCAGGCGATCCGCGACGCCGGCTACGTCCTGGTGACGGAAGGCTATATGGACGTGGTGGCGCTGGCCCAGATGGGCTTTCCGCAGGCGGTCGCCACGCTCGGCACCGCCTGCACCCCGACCCACGTGCAAAAGCTGCTGCGCCAGACCGACCATGTGATCTTCAGCTTCGACGGCGACAAGGCCGGCCGCAAGGCGGCCCGGCGCGCGCTCGAGGCCAGCCTGCCGCACGTGTCGGACAATAAAACCATCAAATTCCTGTTTCTGCCCGCCGAGCACGACCCGGACAGCTATATCCGCGAACACGGCGCCGCGGGCTTCGAGCAGCAGGTGCACGAGGCGATGCCGCTGTCGCAGTTCCTGCTCAAGGAAGTGTCGGCCGAGCACGACCTGTCCGCTCCCGAGGGGCGCGCCCGCGCCCAGTTCGACGCCAAGCCCTTGTTGCAGGCGATGGCGCCGTCGGCGCTGCGGTTGCAGATCGTGCGCGGGCTGGCCTCGCTGACCCAGACCACGCCGGCCGAGATCGAGGCCTTGTTCGAGCTGGCCAAGCCGGTCGCCACGGTGCGCCGCGCGCCGCCCAGGGCCGGTCGGCCGGTTCCGGTCGGGCTGGAGTTGCAAATCATCCGCATCCTGGTCGCGCATCCGCCGTTGACGCTCGAGATCGACGCCGACGGCATGGCCGCGCTGGCCCATTTC
The DNA here is from genome assembly GCA_014379395.1 of Burkholderiaceae bacterium. Classification (GTDB taxonomy): domain Bacteria; phylum Pseudomonadota; class Gammaproteobacteria; order Burkholderiales; family Burkholderiaceae_D; genus Janthinobacterium. Next base: position 2,527 of record JACMLV010000357.1, on the reverse strand, counting down.
GGCCTGGATGCGGCCGAGCGGCTCGGCCAGCTGATCGCGGCCGGCCGGGCGCTCGGGCCGCAGGGCAGTTTCGCCGCGCTGGCCCAGCATCTGCAGCAAACCCAGGGCGGCGAATACGAGGCCATCATCGCCGAGATCGCCGCCGAGCCGGAGTCGGACTACGACAGCGTGCGGCAATGGATGGTCGACGCGATCCGCGACCTCAAGCTCGCGGCCCTGAGGGCCGAGGTCACCGCCATGTTCGCCGGCGGGCTGATGACGGACGAATCCGGCGTGCGCTACCGGGAAAACATGTCGAAGCAGGATCAGCTCATGCGCGAGCGCGACGCGGCCATGCAGCCGCGCTAGCCCGGCGTGCAACGCGTCGCGGCTGGAAAAAAAATTCGGGCATGCTATAATAAAACGCTAAGTATTTCATGCTTTGGCATCGTATTTCATTTTCGTAAATAGTGTTTGTTTTCAGTAAGTTAGGCTCTTGATCGGCGCGGGAGGACGGCGTCGGCGGCCAGGGCCAGCTTGGTTTAGACGGGGCGGCATCGAATCGTCCCGGCGGTCGGCGTCGCCCGGCTTGCAAACCACTAATGGCGCTCGCCCCCCACATGTTGCCCGATGCAGTAAAATTCTGTCGAAAGCGGCCGGGTCGAGGCTGCAGGCGCAGAGCGGTATGGACTGCACGTGGCAGAATCGTGGCCGATCAGGTGTAAGGATCGTGAGTGACAGTGTCGCACCGGCGTCGTTGGCAGGTGCGAAGATGGTGGTGGCCCCAAGTGGGGCCGGCAGCAAACTTTATCCTAATCCACGTAAAGCAAGTCGTTGTGTAATCGAAAGCGCCTGTGCCAATCAAGAAACCCGAACCTAAAGAGGCTGAAAAGCCAGTGAAAAATACCGCCAATGCCGGGCAGCCCACCGGTAAACCGGAGCCGCGCCCAGCGAGCGCGCCGGCGGTCAGCCAGACCACCGACGCGGCCGCGCTTGCCGCGATCGACACCTCCGGCTATGTTCTGCCGACGGTCAAGGTGCCGGGGCGGCGCGGGCGCAAGCCGAAGGAATTCCAGCCGGAAAACGACGAGGTCGCCGCGCTCAACGCCGTCGAGCGCGCCGAACTGAAAGCCGTCGACAAGGCCAAGGCCAAGGACCGCAAGGCCAAGGAGCGCGCCCTGCTCAAGGACGCCTTCTCGTCCGACACCGAGGCGTCCGAGGAGGAACTCGAGCGGCGCCGCCAAAAACTCAAGACGCTCATCAAGCTGGGCAAGGAACGCGGCTTCCTCACCTACGCCGAAATCAACGACCACCTGCCAGAAAACATCGTCGATCCCGAAGCGATCGAGGGCATCATCGGCACCTTCAACGACATGGGCATCGCCGTCTACGAGCACGCGCCCGACGCCGAAACGCTGCTGTTGTCGGACAACGTGGCCACCGTCACCAGCGACGACGAGGCCGAGGCGGCCGCCGAGGCGGCGCTGTCGACGGTCGATTCCGACTTCGGCCGCACCACCGACCCGGTGCGCATGTACATGCGCGAGATGGGCTCGGTCGAGCTGCTCACCCGCGAGGGCGAGATCGAAATCGCCAAGCGTATCGAAGACGGCTTGAAGGACATGATCCAGGCCATCTCGGCCTGCCCGGTGACGATCGCCGAAATCATCGCCGCGGCCGACCGCATTTCCCGCGACGAAACCAAGATCGATGAAATCGTCGACGGCCTGGTCAACGAGAACGAGGGCGAGCAGGCCCCGCCCGCCCCGGCGCCGGCCCCGTCCGACGACGAGGACGAGGACGAGGAAGCGGAAGAAGAGGGCGAAGAGGAAGAGGAGGGCGCGACCGCCTCGGGCGCGGCCGGCTTCTCGGCCGAGCAGCTCGAAGCGCTCAAGCACAACGCGCTCGATAAGTTCGCCGTGATCTCCCAGCAATTCGACAAGATGCGCAAGGCCTTCGAAAAAGAGGGCTACGGCTCGAAGGGCTACGTCAAGGCGCAGGAGGCGATCTCGCAGGAACTGCTGGGCATCCGCTTCACCGCCAAGGTGGTCGAAAAGCTGTGCGACACCCTGCGCGGCCAGGTCGACGAGGTGCGCCACATCGAAAAGCAAATCCTCGACGTGGCCGTCAACAAGTGCGGCATGCCGCGCGCCCACTTCATCAAAGTCTTCCCCGGCAACGAAACCAATCTGGACTGGGTCGACGGCGAAGTCGAGGCGGGCCACGCCTACAGCGCCATCCTCGGGCGCAACATCCCGACCGTCAAGGAACTGCAGCAGCGCCTGATCGACCTGCAACAGCGCGTCGTGCTGCCGCTGCCGGATCTGCGCGGCATCAACCGCCAGATGGCGGCCGGCGAAATGAAGGCGCGCAAGGCCAAGCGCGAAATGACGGAAGCGAACTTGCGCCTGGTGATCTCGATCGCCAAGAAATACACCAACCGCGGCCTGCAATTCCTCGACCTGATCCAGGAAGGCAACATCGGCCTGATGAAGGCGGTCGACAAATTCGAATACCGCCGCGGCTACAAGTTCTCGACCTATGCGAC
>JACMLV010000356.1 GCA_014379395.1 Burkholderiaceae bacterium | reverse complement strand
GATCAGCGGCGTGTAGCCGGCCGCGCTGGCCGCCCGCGCCGCCGCGTCGAGCGCCTCCTGCGCCGTGGCGATGACGACCGCGTGGTTGCCTTGCAGGCGAGGATCACCCGGCTTGGGCGTCTCGCGCGCCGGGTCGCCCAGCAGCGCGCGCAGCGCCGGCGTGAGCGGAATGGCGTACTGGTCGAGGATGCGCAGGGCTTCTTCGAGGGTGCTGGCATCGGCCAGCGTCGGGCCGGAGGCGACCACGGACGGATCGTCGCCGGGCACGTCGGAGAGCACCAGCGTGACCACCCGCGCCGGATGGCAAGCCAGCGCCAGCCGCCCGCCCTTGATCGCCGACAGGTGCTTGCGCACGCAATTGATCTGGCCGATCGGCGCGCCGCTATTAAGCAGGGTGCGGTTGATGGCGCGCTTTTCCTCGAACGACAAGCCGGGCGCGGGCAGCGACAGCAGCGCCGAGCCGCCGCCCGACATCAGGCACAGCACCAGGTCGTCCGGGCCCAGGCCGCGCACCGTCTCCAGGATGCGGGCGGCGGCGGCTTGGCCGGCGACGTCCGGCAACGGATGGCCCGCTTCCAGCACCTCGATCTGGCGCGTCGGCGCGCCGTGGCCGTAGCGCGTCACCACCAGGCCGCTCAACCCGCCCCGCCAGTGCTGCTCGACGCACTGCGCCATGCGCGCGGCGGCCTTGCCGGCGCCGATCACGACGGTGCGCCCCTTGGGCGGCGGCGGCAGGTGCGCCGTCATCACCTCGAGCGGATCGACCGCCTTCAACGCGGCCTGGAACAAGTCCAGCAGCACGGCGCGCGCCGCGTCCGATTTGATTGGTTCGCTCATCGTCTTCTCCGGTCGGGCCTCAATTCTTCGTCTGCGACTGTAGCAGAAAGGCCGCCGCCGATTCGATGGCGCCGGCGCCGGAACGGGTTTTGATTTTTTTCCAAAAAACCCTTGCGGAACTTTTGCGGGCCATTGTAAAATTCGGGCCTCTTCAGACGTGGTGACAAACGTCGGATGTTTTTCTGAGGTAGGCGTAGGGTGCTTAGCTCAGTTGGTAGAGCGGCGCCCTTACAAGGCGTAGGTCGGGAGTTCGAGCCTCTCAGCACCCACCAGATCAGAAAAACATTCATGCTTTATGGATCGAAGTACAGATCATATGAGTTTGGAGTGGTAGTTCAGTTGGTTAGAATACCGGCCTGTCACGTCGGGGGTCGCGGGTTCGAGTCCCGTCCACTCCGCCAACACCTGTAAGGGCCCGATTCGTCGGGCCCTTATGCTTTTTCCCCTTCGCTTTTCCTCTTCGCTTTTCCCCTCTCCCCCGACACGCCCGATCCGGATCGCGCCGCGCCGACGACCAACTCTCGCTGTGTTCGCCGAACCACAGGCCATGTAATTATTGCACCGCAGCACGCCCGCTCGGGCGATAATCGAAAAATCGCGCCCGCCGCCGCGCGCCCCCCGTTCCTGGAGTTGTCTCGATGTTTGGTTTCCTCAAAGCGCAGCCCCTGTCGCCGCGCCTGCTCCGCCTGAAGGACTCGGCCTTGTTTTCCGAACTAACCGCGCGCGAGCTGAAAATCGTCGCCGAGCTGATGCACGAGCGCAGCTATCTGGGCGACGAGATCATCTTCGACGAGGGCGAGGAGGGCCAGGCGCTGTATCTGCTCATGGCCGGCAAGGTGCGCATTTGCCGCGTGCGCGGGCCGCGCACCGAGGTGGTGGCCGAGCTGGCCCCGGGCGCCTTCTTCGGCGACCTGGCGCTGCTCGACAATTCGCCGCGCAACGCCCAGGCGCGCGCGGCCGACGATTGCGAGCTGGCGGTGTTCTTCCGCGCCGACTTCATGGCGCTGATGGAGCACGACGCCGTGATCGGCTACAAGATCGCGCTGGCCTTGGCGCGCCACATCGGCCTGCGCCTGCGCAGCTGGATGCGCGGCGCGCCGCAGGCCGAAGCCCTATGAGCCAGATCCAGCAGCGCTCGGGCCCGGTGGTCTGGGCCGGCATCATCGGCGTCACCTGCGTGCTGCTGCTGTTGCTGCAGCGGATGCTGTGGCTGGTGGTGCCCTTCCTGCTCGGCATCATCCTGTATTACGCGCTGCTGGGGCCGACGCAGCGCCTGATCCGCGCCGGCGTCAGCCGCAACAGCGCCACGCTGATCGTCGGCGCGCTGTTCGTCGCCGTCGTCGTGCTGGCCGTGCTGGCCGGCGCCTACCTGGTGCCGGCGCCGTCGGATTCGTGGCAGAACCTGCCGGCGCGCTATCTGGCCGGCGCCAACGGCTTCGTGCGCGGCACCGTGATGGCGCTGGAGGACAAGTTTCCGATCCTGCACCGCTTGCATCTGCGCTCGGTGCTCGACCACCGCTTCGCCGCCTACACGGAAAATTTCGTCCAGAAGCACCTGACCGAGATCCTGGTCTCGGTCGCCTCGTCGGTGCCCTCGCTGATCCTGGCGCCCTTCCTGACCTTCTTTTTCCTGCGCGACGGCCACCGCTTCAAGAAATTCCTCGCGCGCGCCGTGCCCAACGCCTTCTTCGAGAAGACCCTGTACCTGCTGCACGAGGTCGACCAGACCGCGCGCCGCTATTTCCAGGGCCTGATGGCGCTCACCGTGCTCGACACGGTGGTGCTGGCGGCCGGCCTGTGGGCCATCGGCGTGCCCTCGCCGCTGGTCCTCGGCCTGATCGCGGCGCTGCTGGCCTGGGTGCCCTTCGTCGGCTCGATCGCCGGCTGCATCATGGTGGTCGTGGTGGCCTCGACCGACGCGCCGGGCGACCCTGGCCTGGCCTACGGCGCGATCGGCGTGTTCATCATGGTGCGCCTGCTCGACGACTTCATCTTCATGCCGGCCACGCTCGGGCGCAGCCTGCACATCCATCCATTGATCACGGTGCTGATGATCTTCATCGGCGGCTTCGTGGCCGGCGTGGCCGGGCTGATGCTGGTGCTGCCGCTGCTGGGGGTGGTGATGGTGGTGGGCGAGACGCTGGGCCGCCTGATCACCAATCCGCGCCTGCGCGCGCGCCACCGCAACGCGCTGGCGCTGCGGCTCAGGCAGGCGAGCGCGGATCTGGCGGCGTAAAAAGAGCCGGCGATACAGGAATCGGCGACATAAAAAAACCGGAGCGGCCCAGCGGGCGGTTCCGGTTTTTTGCTTTTTTTGCTGTTACCGCCGCCGCGCGGCGGGCAACTTACGCGGCCAGCTTGTCCTGCGCCGTCGCGCCGGCGTCGTCGGCGCGGATCAGGTGGTCGAAGGCGGCCAGCGCCGCCTTGGCGCCCTCGCCGACGGCGATCACGATCTGCTTGAACGGCACCGTCGTCACGTCGCCGGCGGCGAACACGCCCGGCACCGAGGTCTGGCCGCGGGCGTCGATCTCGATCTCGCCGCTGCGCGACAGGTTCAGCGTGCCCTTCAGCCACTCGGTGTTGGGCACCAGGCCGATCTGCACGAACACGCCTTCGAGCTCGACCTTGTGGATCGCCTCGGTCGAACGGTCCTTGTAGCTCAGCGCGTTGACCTTCTTGCCGTCGCCGTGGATCTCGGTGGTCTGGGCCGACACGATGACGGTCACGTTCGGCAGGCTGCGCAGCTTGCGTTGCAGCACCGCGTCGGCGCGCAGCTCGGCGCCGAACTCGATCAGGGTAATGTGCGCCACCAGCCCGGCCAGGTCGATCGCCGCCTCGACGCCGGAGTTGCCGCCGCCGATCACCGCCACCCGCTTGCCCTTGAACAGCGGGCCGTCGCAGTGCGGGCAATAGGCCACGCCGTGGTTGCGGTATTCCTTCTCGCCCGGCACGTTCACTTCCCTCCAGCGGGCGCCGGTGGCCAGGATCACGGTCTTGCTTTTCAATACCGCGCCGCTGGCGGTGGTCACTTCGATCAACTTGCCGGGCGCAAGGCCGACGGCGCGCTGGGTGTTCATGATGTCGACGTCGTAGGTCTTGACGTGCTGCTCGAGCGCGGTGGCGAACAGCGGCCCCTCGGTCTCCTTGACCGAGACGAAGTTCTCGATCGACAAGGTGTCGAGCACCTGGCCGCCGAAGCGGTCGGCCAGCACGCCGGTGCGGATGCCCTTGCGCGCGGCGTAGATCGCGGCCGAGGCGCCGGCCGGCCCGCCGCCGACGATCAGCACGTCGAACACGTCCTTCTTGGTCAGCTGCTCGGCCTGGCGCGCGCCGGCGCCGGTGTCGAGCTTGGCGAGGATCTCCTCGACCCCGCTGCGGCCCTGGCCGAACACTTCGCCGTTCAAATAAATGGTCGGCACCGCCATGATCTGGCGCGCCTCGACTTCCTTCTGGTACAGGCTGCCGTCGATGGCGATGGTGCGGATGCGCGGATTGATGATGGCCATCGCGTTGAGCGATTGCACCACTTCCGGGCAGTTCTGGCAGGTCAGGGAGATATAGGTTTCGAAGACGTAGTCGCCGTCGAGGTTGCGGATCTGCTCGATGAGCGTGGCGTCGAGCTTGATCGGGTGGCCGCCCACTTGCAGCAGGGCCAGCACCAGCGAGGTGAATTCGTGGCCCATCGGGATCGCGGCGAAGCTGACGCCGACGTCGCCGCCGGCGCGGTTGATGGAAAACGACGGGGTGCGCGCGGCGCCGTCCTGGCGCTCGACCAGCGTGATGCGTTCGCTCAACAGGACGATTTCCCGGAGCAGTTCGCGCATCTCGCGCGCGGCGGCGCTGTCATCGAGGGACGCAACGATCTCGATCGGTTGCACCACTTTTTCCAAATAGGCTTTCAACTGGGCTGTGAGATTGGCGTCCAACATGATGGGTTCCTCGTTCGTCTTGTTTGTCTTGGATAAAACCGGGGGACGCCGGCCCTCGTGGGGCCGGCCGTCTTGTTACTTGCTACAACGTTCCGACTGCGATCACTTAGATCTTGCCGACCAGGTCGAGCGACGGGGTCAGGGTGGCGGCGCCTTCGGTCCATTTCGCAGGGCACACTTCGCCCGGATGCGAGTAGACGTACTGGGCGGCCTTGACCTTGCGCAGCAATTCGGAGGCGTCGCGGCCGATGCCGTTGTCATGCACTTCCATGACCTTGATCTGGCCTTCCGGATTGATGACGAAGGTGCCGCGCAGGGCCAAGCCTTCTTCTTCGATCAGCACTTCGAAGTTGCGCGCCAGGATAGTGGTCGGATCGCCCACCAGCGGGTATTGCACTTTCTTGATCGCGTCCGACGTGTCGTGCCATGCCTTGTGCGCGAAGTGGGTGTCGGTCGACACGCCATACACTTCCACGCCCATCTTCTGGAATTCGGCGTAGTTGTTGGCCAGGTCTTCCAGTTCGGTCGGGCAGACGAAGGTGAAATCGGCCGGGTAGAACACCACCACCGACCACTTGCCTTTCAAGGACTCTTCGTTGACTTCGATGAATTTGTCGTTTTGGTAAGCGGTTGCCTTGAATGGTTTGACTTGGGTGTTGATGAGTGACATGTGATTTCCTCGTTGGGGTTGTGGATCATTGAGACGCCAGTGTAAGGTTTTTTCAACCATTTGCAAAATTGATTGTTCCAATGAGTTCGATACTCTACGACTATCAACCTCGCGCATGGTGCGGTGATGATAGCGTCTTTTTTTGACAACGGGGAGGGGCGTGGATGTGCAAATGGCGGCTGCCCTTGTTGTAGCAAGGAAAGCCGCCATTCGGCGCCTCAAAGGCGCGACTCGCGTGTCGGAGTCGCTCAGTTGTTTATGGCAGCGGGGTCGGTACGGTGCGGATGATCAGGTTGCCCAGGCCCAGTTGGCCTTCCTCGTTGCGGCCCCAGACCCACAGGGTGCCGTCGCCGCGCAGGCCGACCGCATGCTTGTAGCCGGCCGAGACGCCGACCCAATTGTTGGCGCTGCCGACCTGTTTCGGGTTCGACGTATCGAAGGTGTCGCCCAGGCCCAGCTGGCCGTCGGTGTTGGTGCCCCACGACCACAGCGTGCCGTTGGCCTTGACCGCCAGCGTGTAATTGACGCCCGCCGTGACGAGCGCCCAGTCGGAGGCCAAGCCAACCTGCATCGGTGCGAGCTGGGCCGCTTCGTCGCCCGTCCCCAATTGCCCCGAGCCGTTGAATCCCCAAGCGAACAAGGCGCCGTCGGCGCGGATCGCCGCGCTGTGGCTGGCCGACGCCGTGATCGATACCCAGGTCGACGATCCAATCCGCGCCGGCTCCCGCGTCACGTTGGTGTGGCCCAAACCGAGCTGGCCTTCGCTGTTGCCGCCCCAGGCGTACAGGCTGCCGTCGGTGCGGCGCGCCAGCGAATGGGTGTCGCCGGCCGATACCGCGCTCCAGTTGACTGCCACGCCGATCTTCCCCGGCGCCGTCTTGTCGACTGTGGTGTTGTCGCCCAGTTGGCTATCGAAGTTGCGGCCCCAAGCATACAAGGTGCCGTCGCTCTTGATGGCCAGCGTGTGCGCTTTGCCGGCCGCGACAGCGACCCATTTGTCCTTGCCGATCTGGACCGGGGCGGCCCGGTCGGTGGTGCTGCCGTCGCCCAGTTGGCCGTTCTGGTTGAAGCCCCAGGCCCACAAGGTGCCGTCGGTGCGGATAGCGACAGTGTGGAATTCGCCTGCGGCGACTTGGCTCCAGTTCGACGCCGTGCCGACGGCGGCCGGGCTGGTCTTGTCGACCTTTGTGTCGTCGCCCAGCTGGCCGGAGCGATTCAAGCCCCATGCCGACAGAGTGCCATTGCTCTTGCGGGCCAGCGTGTGCGCGCCGCCGGCGGCGAACGCGGTCCACGGGCCGCGCACTGTGACGGGGGTGCTGCCGACGATGCTGCTTAAAGTGGCCAGCACGGCGCCGGCGCCCAGGTTCTTGCCGGTGGCCAGGCCGGCGCTGGCGATCGAGGCGACCCCGCCGCTGGTCGACCAAGTCACGCCCTTGTCTTTCAAGTCGGCGGCGCTGCCGTCCGAATACGTGCCGGTGGCGATATATTGTTTGGTGGCGCCCACCGCCAGGCTGGCGTCGGCCGGCGTGACCGCGATCGACACCAGCGTCGGCGCGCTAGGGGTGTCGGCGCCGCCGCCGCCGCCGCAAGCGCTCAGCAGTGCCAGCGCCAGCGCTAACGTCAAGGAAGAAAATGATGCGAATTTGATTTTCATGATTTCCAGTTCATCGTGTGGCCAAAAGCCCGAAATATTATTCAGTATTACAACAGCGCAATAGTACACGGATGCATTCGATTTTCACACCGGCAACATCGATAGTTGACGGCGCAAAACCATAGCCGGCCCGGTGACGGGCGGGCCGGCTGCGCCTCCTTGCTTGAGTCCTACTTGCGCCCGCCGCGACTGGAGGCGGCGTTGCGCGCCGGTTTGGCGGCCGCCTTGGCCGGGGCGTTGGGCTTGGCCTTGGTCTTGATGGTCGACAGGATCGACGGGCGCACCTTCGAGTCCTGCGCGGCTTTCGCCGTCAGCGAACCGGTCAGGGCGTTGGCGCGCGGCCCGCCCGTCTGCGCCCGCGCCTGGGGGCCGGACTTGAATTTGTCCGGGGTGCCGGGAGCAGAGCTCTGGCGCCGCAGCTCCGCGCCGCCATTGCCGCTGCCTTCCGACGCCGTCCAGGATGGAATCAGATGTCTGTCACCATTGCCGATCAAGTCGCCGCGGCCCATCTTGAGCAGCGCCTCGCGCAAGATAGGCCAGTTGTCCGGGTCCTGATAGCGCAAGAACGCCTTGTGGATACGCCGGATCTTGCCGCTGCGTGCCGTCTCGACCACTTCCGAATCAGCCGACACCTTGTGCAGCGGGTTCTTGCGGGTGTGGTACATGGTGGTGGCCATCGCCATCGGCGTCGGCATGAAGGTTTGCACCTGGTCCAGCT
>JACMLV010000034.1 GCA_014379395.1 Burkholderiaceae bacterium | reverse complement strand
TCGAGGGCAGCTTCAACTACCATGGCATCACCTTCGACCACGACGAGGAGGCCATGAAGTCGCTGCGCTGGCTCGGCGAGGGCCCGTATCGCGTCTGGCAGAACCGCCTGCACGGCACCTGGCTCGGCGTGCACGAAAACGCGCGGCACGTGCTGCAGCCGGGCGAGTCGTTCCGCTATCCGGAGTTCGAGGGCCACTTCGCCGGTGTCCGCTGGGCGCGGCTCGACACCACCGCCGGCCCGTTGACCATCGTATCGGATCAACCGGGGACATTCCTGCGGGCCGGGCCATCCCAGCATCATCAATAACGCGCCGGCCGCGGCCGAGCGCGCGCTCACAGGGCGATCCATTTCTCATCCAGACTCAAGGTATATAAAACGAGCGTCAGGCGCAGCGCCGGGTGGTCGGCGGCGTCCAGCTTGGCCCTGGCCCAGAACAGCTGGCCGGGCATGTCCTCGAGCGCCTTCATGTAGGCGACCAGGTCGCCGTAGCTGCCCTCGAGCACGATTTCCACGCCATGCCGATACAGCAAATCGGCCGCCTTGTCGGCTGTCGGCTGGGCCGGCTTGGCCTCGGCCGCGTTGGCCACGATCGCGGCCGCCGGCGCCTGCTGCGCCGCGTCGGGCGCCTTGGTGATCGAACGCTTCGCCGACGACGCTTCCCCGTGCGATTCGAAGGCGCCGTCGCCGACGCCGTCAACCGGCAGCTTTTTCATCGACAGCAGCCGCAACCGCCCGTGCCCGTCGAGCAGGTTGCCCAGCAGGGCTGTGATCCTGCGCGGCGCGACCAGGCCCTTTTGCGTCGCGCGCAAGGCGGCCTCCATTTGGCTGAGCTCGACGCCCAACTCGGCCAGCCGGACCCGCTCGGCGGCGTCGGGGTCGAACGTGCGCGCCTTTTCCATCTGGGCGATCTCGGCCTCGATCCCCAGCGCGTTGCCGCGCTGCTGCCGGATCTCGGAGCGCAGCGTCTTTTGCTGGGCCCACATCGGCGTGAGAAAGGCCGCGTGCACCGCGAAAAACACGGCCCCCGCCGCCGCCGCGAAGACCATCGCGCGCTCGCGCAGGGACAGCGCGTCGAATTTGGCGGCCGCGGCCAACACACGCCGCTTCATTCGCCCCCCCCTTCGGCCTTGTCCACCGCGGCGGAGCGCAAGTGGAACTGGACGAAGCGCGCCGCGCCCGCCGCCGGCGCGGCCAGCTCGGCCCCGGACTTGGCCGACGGCGTCGGCTGGTCGATGTCGAGCGTGGCGAAGGTTTTGCCGCGCATGACGTCCTCGCGGCCCAGGCGGCCGATGAAATCGGGCACCAGGGCCGCCCGCAGCGCGCGTCCGCGCACGCCGATGGCAACCCCGGCGCCGCTGATCGACACCTCGGTGAGCCACAATCCGGCCACGCTCTGGCGCGCCAGCGCCCTGAAATATTCCGAATAGCCGGCGGTGTTGCCCAATTGGCCGCGCTGGAGCACGGCCGACACCTGCCCCATGCGCCGCAGTTCAAGCTCGGCGGCGCCGATGCGCGCGGCCAGCGTCGCGTCCTTCTGGCGCGG
>JACMLV010000355.1 GCA_014379395.1 Burkholderiaceae bacterium | reverse complement strand
CGTGCTGCCGGCCCTGCTGACCGGCTTCGCGCTGGCCTTCGCGCGCGCCACCGGCGAGTACGGCTCGGTCATCTTCATCGCCGGCAACATGCCGATGGTGTCGGAGATCACGCCGCTGTTCATCATCACCAAGCTCGAGCAATACGACTACGCCGGCGCCACCGCGATCGCCGTGGTGATGCTGCTGGCGTCGTTCACGCTGCTACTCACGATTAACCTGTTGCAAGCCTGGACCCGCAAGCGCGGCCAGTCGGAGAAAGTTTGATATGACCGCCATCACTTCCACTCTCGCGCCGGCGGCGGCACCGCGCACCCAGGCATACGCGCCGGCCGCCACGCTGGAACCGGTCTGGGTCCGCACCCTGTTGATCGTCGTCGCGCTGGCCTTCCTGACGCTGTTCCTGTTCGTGCCGCTGGTCGCGGTGTTCGCCCAAGCCTTGAGAAAGGGCTGGGACGCCTACCTGATCGCCATCGTCGAGCCGGACGCGCTGTCGGCCATCAAGCTGACGCTCATCACCGCCGCCATCGCGGTGCCGCTCAATCTGGTGTTCGGCGTGGCTGCGGCCTGGACCATCGCCAAGTTCGATTTCCGCGGCAAGAACGTGCTGCTCACGCTGATCGATCTGCCGTTCTCGGTCTCGCCGGTGATCTCCGGTCTGATCTATGTGCTGCTGTTCGGCGCCCAGGGCTGGTTCGGCGAGTGGCTGCGCGACCACGACATCAAGATCCTGTTCGCCGTGCCCGGCATCGTGATGGCGACCATTTTCGTGACCTTCCCCTTCGTCGCGCGCGAATTGATTCCGCTGATGCAGTCGCAGGGCACGGAAGAAGAGGAGGCGGCGCTGGTGCTGGGCGCGTCCGGCTGGCGCACCTTCTGGCACGTGACGCTGCCCAACATCAAGTGGGGCCTGCTGTACGGCGTGATCCTGTGCAACGCCCGCGCGATGGGCGAGTTCGGCGCCGTGTCGGTGGTGTCGGGCCATATCCGCGGCGAGACCAACACCATGCCGCTGCAAGTCGAGATCCTCTATAACGAATACAACTTCGCCGCGGCGTTCGCGGTCGCCTCGCTGCTCGCCCTGCTGGCCCTCGTCACGCTCGCCCTGAAGAGCTTCGTCGAGTGGAAAGCCGGCGACACCCACCTACAACCGCTGCATGAAGGCCTGGAGAAATCATGAGTATCGAAGTCAAGAACATCAACAAACGCTTCGGCAACTTCGTCGCGCTCGACGACGTCTCGCTGAGTTTTCCGGCCGGCGAGCTGACCGCCCTGCTCGGCCCCTCCGGCTGCGGCAAGACGACCTTGTTGCGCATCATCGCAGGGCTGGAGAATCCCGACGGCGGCCAGGTCTACCTCGACGGCGAGGACGCCTCCGGCCACCACGTGCGCGAGCGGCAGGTCGGCTTCGTGTTCCAGCACTACGCGCTGTTCAAGCACATGACGGTGTTCGAGAACATCGCCTTCGGCCTGCGCGTCAAGCCGCGCGACGTGCGCCCGTCCGAGTCCGAGATCAAGAAGAAGGTGATGCAGCTGCTGGAGCTGGTGCAGCTCGACTGGCTGGCCAACCGCTATCCGCCGCAATTGTCGGGCGGCCAGCGCCAGCGCATCGCCCTGGCGCGCGCCTTGGCGGTCGAGCCGCGCGTGCTGCTGCTCGACGAGCCGTTCGGCGCGCTCGACGCGAAGGTGCGCAAGGAGTTGCGGCGCTGGCTGCGCCGCCTGCACGACGAGTTGCACGTGACCAGCATCTTCGTCACCCACGATCAGGAGGAGGCGCTCGAAGTGGCCGACCAGATCGTCCTGATGAACAAGGGAACGGTCGAGCAGATCGGCTCGCCGGCCGAGGTCTACAACCATCCGGCCTCGCCGTTCGTGTACGGTTTTCTCGGCAACGTGAACCTGTTCCACGGCCGCGTGCACGAGGGCGTGCTGGACGCCGGCGGCGTGCGCTTCGCCGCGCACGGCCACGCCGACGCGCAGGACGCGCAGGGGGTCGGCTATGTCCGCCCGCACGATCTGGAGATCGACCGCGAGGCGCCCGGCGAACAGGGCATCGCGGTGCAACTGCGGCGCGCCCACGCGATCGGTCCGCTGGCCCAGCTGGAGCTGGCGCGCTTCGACAACGGCCAGCTGATCGAGGCGGTCATCGCCAACGAGCGCTACCAGCAGTTGCAGCTGAAGGAAGGCGAAACCCTGACCGTGCGGCCCAAGCGCCTGCACGTCTTCATCGACGAACCTGTTTAAGGTTTGAGGTTTAAGGGCAAAGGAAAGACAGCCATGAATTTTCAGCAATTACGTTCGATCCGGGAAGCGACCCGGCGCGGCTACAACCTGACCGAGGTGGCCAATGTGCTGTTCACCTCGCAGCCCGGCGTAAGCCGCCAGATCCGCGAGTTGGAGGAAGAGCTGGGAGTCGACATCTTCGAGCGCTGCGGCAAGCGGCTGACCGGCCTCACCGATCCCGGCAAGACCATCCTGCCGATCATCGAGCGCCTGCTCCTGGAGGCGGAGAACCTGCAACAGGCCGGCCACGACTACTCCGGCCAGACCAGCGGCACGCTGTCGGTGGCGACCACCCACACCCAGGCCCGCTACGCGCTGCCGCAGGTGGTGCAGGCGTTTCGCGCCCAGTTCCCCGAGGTGCGCATCGCCTTGCAGCAAAGCTCGCCCGAACACATCGCCGAGTGGGTCCTGTCGGGCAAGGCCGACATCGGCATCGCCACCGAGGGCCTGAGCCAGTTTCCGGACCTGGTGTCCTTCCCCTGCTACCAGTGGAACCACCTGATCGTGGTGCCGGAGGGCCATGCGCTGCTGCAAAAGACGCCGGTCAAGCTGGCCGACCTGGCCGCCTTCCCCTTGATCACCTACGACGTCGGCTTCACCGGCCGCGGCCACATCGACGACGCCTTTTCCAAGGCCGGCGTCGAGCCCGACATCATCCTGACGGCGATGGATTCGGACGTCATCAAGCAGTACGTCTCGCTCGGGCTGGGGGTCGGCATCGTCGCCTCGATGGCTTTCAACCACGGCCGCGACCAGGGCTTGCGCGCGATCGAGGCGAGCCACCTGTTCGCGCCCAACGTGACGCGCCTGGCGGTGCGGCGCGGCGCCTATCTGCGCTCGTACGCGTGCGACTTCATCATGGGTTTCGCGCCGAACCTGTCGCGCGCCCAGATCGAGGAGCTGCTGCGCGAAGGGAACAATTCGCAGGTGATCGCCGCCTGAGGATGGCTGGCCGCGAGACGACGCGGCCCTTATCTACAGCCTGTGATCAAGATAGTCGGGGAGCCGATTTTCGTTCATACCGGCAGCGCCTCCGCCACGACCTGTTTGCGGAATTTCACGGGAAGATCGCCGGGAGTGAGCAAATCGACGCGAACGCCAAGCAGATCTTCAAGCTCAACTTGCAAGCCGCCCAGGTCGAACAGCGTTGCGCCGGGAAGGGCATCGACCAGCAGATCGAGGTCGCTGCCATCTTCGTCGGTGCCATGCAAGACCGATCCGAAAACGCGCGGGTTGGCGGCGCGAAAGCGGCCCGTCGCCTCGCGAATGGCGCTGCGATTGCGTTCGAAAATAATCGACGGTTTCATGGGTTCATCCTGATCGAAACGCGTTGAATTGGCGGTCGGACAACCATAGCACATCAAAACCGATTTTTAAGAATCCCGCCGCGGTGATTTCTGCATCATGCGACCGGGCGGTCTCAGGCGGAAGTGCCCAGAATCGCGCGGCCCTTGCCGCCGCGCTTGGCGGCGTACATCGCGTGGTCGGCCGCCGACAGGATTTCGCTGGCGCTGCGCGTGTCGCCCCGCGGCAGCAGCGCGATGCCGATGCTGGCGCCCATCCGGCTCGGGTGGCCCAATAGCGTCATCGGCTGGCCGATCGACTCGAGCAGGCGCTCGGCGATGGTCAAGGCCGCCTCCGGCCCGGCGATGGCGCGCGCGATGACGACGAACTCGTCGCCGCCCAGGCGCGCCACGAAGTCGTTGGCCGCCAGCGCGTGGCGCAGCCGCTCGGCCACCACCTTGAGCGCCTCGTCGCCGGCGGCGTGGCCGAGCGTGTCGTTGATCGGCTTGAAGCCGTCGAGGTCGATGAACAGGACGGCACATTTCTGCTGGCTCTGCCAGGCCTCGCCGAGAGCCTTGCCGGCAAGCTCGAGGAACATCTGGCGGTTCGGCAAGCCGGTCAGCACATCCCGCCGCGCCGCGACGAACGCCTCTTTCTCGGCCGCGCGGCGTATCCTGAGATGGCGGCGGGACTGGCAGAAGGATGTGATGAAGGCGGAGACACTCAGAAAGACGACCAGCGTGACCATCTCGTCGAGCTGCCACGCGGCGTGATCGCGGATGAAAGCGGCGATCGTCTCGGAGACGTTGAAGTACGACGACGTCGCCCAGGCCAGCACGGCGATGGTGGCCCAGGCGGCGGTCTCGAAATGCATCCTGTCCGACATCGCAAGCGCCTCGCATCATCGTCCCGAAACGGGTGAGCCCCTCACCAGAGTCCGCACTCATCGCGGCCACAGATTAACGCTTCCTCTCGCAACGGCCCCGCCGTCATCGCTTCGTTAGGAATGGTATCCGCAACATTGAGGAGAGCGCTGCAATCTAAATCGACCTTTGAGCGACTCCCGCCGTTTCCGCGCGCTGTGCGTG
>JACMLV010000354.1 GCA_014379395.1 Burkholderiaceae bacterium | reverse complement strand
GCTGCTGGCGCTGACCTTCGTCGCCGGCATGGTCGCCACCGACAGCGTCAACGGCCTGATGGTGGCCTATCTGATCGGCAAGAGCGAGCGCTTCGCCCAGCGCGCCGCGCGCCTGTTTTCGCTCTTGGTCGGCGCCAGCGCCTTGCTGGTGGCCGGCTTCGGTGTGGCGCGCTTTTCGTCCGATATCGTCGACGCCTGGGCGCAGGGCAAGGAGCTGATGTTC
Source organism: Burkholderiaceae bacterium (assembly GCA_014379395.1). Taxonomy (GTDB): domain Bacteria; phylum Pseudomonadota; class Gammaproteobacteria; order Burkholderiales; family Burkholderiaceae_D; genus Janthinobacterium. The sequence continues at coordinate 5,247 of JACMLV010000354.1, read as the reverse complement.
GGCGCGCTGATCGTCGCCATCACCGTGCTCGGTTTCCTCGTCGCGCGGCGCCAAAGCCGCGCCCAGTTGGGCGCAATTTAGTCCTCCTCCCGCAGCGGCGCGCTGGTCACGCCGCTTCCACTTTGGTCGCACCACTGCAAAGCTGGCTTCGCAGTGGTGCCTTCCCGATTCTGCAAATTTGTCCCAGGTCAAGATCTTGGTGCCGCTCCTTGGGTGGCCGTTCGTAGGGTGGGCACCGCTTTTGTGCCCACGCGGATACCTGCGCCGGATGCGGAGCGCCGCAGCGCCTGGGGCGTGAAAATAAAATCAATGTAATCAATTGCTTACAGAATTCCTCCTTTCGTAGGGGCGGGAAGGTTTTTGTGCCAACGCGATGCGTGCGTCCGCGTGGGCACAGCGGTACCTCGGCGGCCCCGCCCACCCTACGAACTGCCGCTCCGGGCTATTGAGATGTCCCAGTCCGCAGTGCTGTTTTCGTTTTGGCACGGAAGTTGCGAAAGCTCTTGCGTCTTGGCGGACTTGTGCGCGGCAACTGCGCGCGCCGGCGGCCAAAGTGGATACAACAACGAGACGGTAGAGACCGGGGAAGATTTCTAAAATGATAGAGACGTTCTATGACGTGATGCGGCGCCAGGGCATTTCGCGCCGCAGCTTCATCAAGTATTGCTCGCTGACGGCGGCCTCGCTCGGGCTCAGTCCGGCGATGGTGCCGAAGATCGCGCACGCGATGGAAACCAAGCCGCGCACCCCGGTGCTGTGGCTGCACGGCCTGGAATGCACCTGCTGCTCCGAATCGTTCATCCGCGCCGCCCATCCGCTGGCCAAGGACGTGGTGCTGTCGATGATTTCGCTCGACTACGACGACACCTTGATGGCCTCCGCCGGCCACGACGCCGAGGCGATCCTCGCCGAGATCATGACCAAGTACAAGGGCAACTACATCCTCGCCGTCGAGGGCAATCCGCCGCTGAACCAGGACGGCATGAGCTGCATCATCGGCGGCAAGCCCTTCGTCGACCAGCTGCGCCACGTCGCCAAGGACGCCAAGGCCGTCATCTCGTGGGGCTCGTGCGCCTCGTGGGGTTGCGTGCAGGCGGCCAAGCCGAATCCGACCCGCGCCGTGCCGGTGCACCAGGTCATCACCGACAAGCCGATCATCAAGGTGCCGGGCTGCCCGCCGATCGCCGAGGTGATGACCGGCGTGATCACCTACATGCTCACCTTCGACAAGATCCCGGAGCTGGACCGCCAGGGCCGCCCGAAGATGTTCTACAGCCAGCGCATCCATGACAAGTGCTACCGCCGGCCGCATTTCGACGCCGGCCAGTTCGTCGAGGCGTGGGACGACGAGTCGGCGCGCAAGGGCTATTGCCTCTACAAGGTCGGCTGCAAGGGCCCGACCACCTACAACGCCTGCTCGACCACCGGCTGGAACGGCGGCACCAGTTTCCCGATCAAGTCCGGCCACGGCTGCATCGGCTGCTCCGAGGATGGCTTCTGGGACAAGGGTTCGTTCTACAACCGCCTGACCGACATCCACCAGTTCGGCGTCGAGGCCAACGCCGACAAGGTCGGCGCGACGGCGGCGGCGGTGGTGGGCGCGGCGGTGACGGCGCACGCGGCGGTGTCGGCGATCAAGCGCGCCAGCCACAAGCATGGCGTCAACGAACAATAACCGGCACGGCTAGAGAGAACACGACATGTCTACATACGAAACACAGGGCTTCAAACTGAACGACTCCGGCCGCCGCATCGTGGTCGATCCGGTCACCCGGATCGAGGGCCATATGCGCTGCGAGGTCAACCTCGACGCCAACAACGTGATCCAGAACGCGGTCTCGACCGGCACCATGTGGCGCGGCCTGGAGGTGATCCTGAAGGGCCGCGATCCGCGCGACGCCTGGGCCTTCGTCGAGCGCATCTGCGGCGTCTGCACCGGCGTGCACGCCTTGACCTCGGTGCGCGCGGTGGAGGATGCGCTCGGCATCAAGATTCCGAAGAACGCCTATCTGATCCGCGAACTGATGGCCAAGACGCTGACGGTGCAGGATCACGTGGTGCACTTCTACCACCTGCACGCGCTCGACTGGGTCGACGTGGTCTCGGCGTTGAAGGCCGATCCGAAGCGCACCTCGGAATTGCAGCAGATGGTCTCGCCGGCGCACGCGCTGTCGTCGCCCGGTTACTTCCGCGACGTCCAGAGCCGCCTGAAGAAATTCGTCGAGAGCGGTCAGCTCGGCCCGTTCATGAACGGCTACTGGGGCAACCCGGCCTACAAGCTGCCGCCCGAGGCCAATCTGATGGCGGTCACCCATTACCTCGAAGCGCTCGACCTGCAAAAAGAGTGGGTCAAGATCCACACCATCTTCGGCGGCAAGAACCCGCACCCGAACTACCTGGTCGGCGGCATGCCGTGCGCGATCAACATGGACGGCAACGGCGCCGCCGGCGCGCCGCTCAACATGGAGCGCCTGAACTTCGTGCGCGCCCGCATCGAGGAGGCGATCGCCTTCGTCAAGAACGTCTATATCCCGGACGTGCTGGCCATCGGCACCATCTACAAGGACGCCGGCTGGCTGTACGGCGGCGGCCTGGCGGCGACCAATGTGTTCGACTTCGGCACCCACTCGAAGGTCAACTACGACGCCAGCACCGACCAGATGCCGGGCGGCGCGATCCTGAACGGCAACTGGGACGAGATCTTCCCGGTCGATCCGCGCGACCCGGAGCAGATCCAGGAATTCGTCAGCCACTCCTGGTACAAGTACGCCGACGAGGCCAAGGGCCTGCATCCGTGGGATGGCGTGACCGAGGCCAACTACGAGCTCGGGCCGAAGACCAAGGGCAGCCGCACCAACATCGAGCGCATCGACGAGGACGCGAAGTACTCGTGGATCAAGGCGCCGCGCTGGCGCGGCCACGCGATGGAGGTCGGCCCGCTGTCGCGCTACATCCTCGGCTACGCGCACGCGTTGAAGAACCCGAACAACAGCGGCGCGGCCTATATGAAAGAGCAGGTCGATTCGGCCGCGCGCATGGTCAACGTCGAGGTGCCCAAGCTGCTCGGCCTGAAGGAAACCGCGTACACCGCCAAGCAGCTGCTGCCGACCACCATCGGCCGCACCCTGGCGCGCGCGCTGGAGGGGCAGTACTGCGCCGAGATGATGCTCGACGATTACAACGAGCTGATCGCCAACATCAAGGCCGGCGACACCGCCACCGCCAACGTCGAGAAGTGGGACCCGAGCACCTGGCCGAAGGAGGCCAAGGGCGTCGGCATCTCGGCCGCGCCGCGCGGCTCGCTCGGCCACTGGATCAAGATCAAGGACGGCAAGATCGAGAACTACCAGTGCGTCGTGCCGACCACCTGGAACGGCAGCCCGCGCGACACCAAGGGCCAGATCGGCGCCTTCGAGGCGGCCCTGATCGGCACCCCGATGGCGAAGGCCGAGCAGCCGCTCGAGATCCTGCGCACGCTGCACTCGTTCGATCCATGCCTGGCCTGCTCGACCCACGTGATGAGCCCGGACGGCCAGGAACTCACATCGGTCAAGGTGCGCTGAGTTAAGTGCGCGGCCCGCCTGGCGCGGGCCTTAAGCGCCGCGGCCCGCCTCGCGCGGGCCTCAATATGGAGGAGGACAAGATGTCGCAGTTAAAAGTACTGGCCGATCCGGTCGCCCAGGATGACAAGGAAGTCATGCGCGGTGAGCTGATCAAGTCGGTGTACGTGTACGAGGCGCCGGTGCGCCTGTGGCACTGGATCAACGCGCTGGCCATCACCGTGCTGGCCGTGACCGGCTATTTCATCGGCAGCCCGCTGCCGACCATGCCGGGCGAGGCCAGCGACCATTTCGTGATGGGCTACATCCGCTTCGCCCACTTCGCCGCCGCCTACCTGTTCGCGATTGGCCTGCTGGGCCGGATCTACTGGGCCACGGTTGGCAACCACCACGCGCGCGAGCTGTTCTCGGTGCCCTTGTTCACCCGCGCCTACTGGGACGACATGCTGGCCATGTTCAAGTGGTACGCCTTCCTGACCGACCGCCCGAACCGCTACGTCGGCCACAACCCGATGGCGCGCTTCGCGATGTTCTTCGTGTTCCTGACGGTGAGCGTGTTCATGATCTTCAGCGGCTTCGCGTTGTACGGCGAGGGCTTGCAGCGCGGCTCCTGGGCCGACACGCTGTTCGGCTGGGTGATTCCGGCGATGGGCCAGTCGCAGGACGTGCACACCTGGCACCACCTCGGCATGTGGGCGCTGATCGTGTTCATCATCCTGCACGTCTACGCCGCCATCCGCGAAGACATCATGGGCCGCCAGAGCGTGGTCAGCACCATGATCTCCGGCTACCGCACCTTCAAGGACTGATTGATGCCGATGCCGCAGCCCGCCGCCATGCTCGTTCGCCGTACCCGCCAGCAGCCGCTGGCGCGTCCGCGCGGCGTGCCGGCGCGCGCGCCGCTGCATCCGGGCCGCTTCCTGCAAAAGCACTACCTGGCGCCGCTCGGCATGAGCCAGACCGAGACCGCCGGCCTGCTCGGCATCTCGCGCCGCCGCCTCAACGAAATCCTGCAAGGCAAGCGCAGCATGACGCCCGACACCGCGATCCGCTGCGCGCTGGCGTTCCGCGCCGACGTCGCCTTCTGGCTGGCGCTGCAAACCGCGTGGGACAGCTTCCACGCCTGGCAGCGCCTGCGCGCCGCCGCTTCTACTTCCTCCCGCTAACCGTTTCGCGAGATTGACCACCCATGAGCCCCATTCCGGCTGAAAACGCCTGTAACCCCTCCCGTAACAGCGCGCCCGCGATCCTCGTGCTGGGCATCGGCAACGTGCTGTGGGCCGACGAAGGCTTCGGCATCCGCTGCATCGAACTGCTGCAACGGCGCTACGAGTTCGCGCCCAACGTCCAGCTGATGGACGGCGGCACCCAAGGCCTGTACCTGGTGCACCACGTGCAGGGCGCCGACCGCCTGATCATCTTCGACGCCATCGACTACGGCCTCGAGCCGGGCACGATGCGGGTGATCGAGAACGAGGACGTGCCGAAGTACCTCGGCGCGAAAAAAATGAGCCTGCACCAGACCGGCTTCCAGGAAGTGCTGGCGCTGGCCCAGCTCACCGAGAGCTATCCGGAGCAGGTCGTCCTGATCGGCTGCCAGCCGGAGGAACTGGAAGACTACGGCGGCAGCCTGCGCGCGCCGGTGCGCGCGGCGGTCGAGCCGGCGCTGCAATGCGCGCTGGAGCGC
>JACMLV010000353.1 GCA_014379395.1 Burkholderiaceae bacterium | reverse complement strand
GACAGTGAACTCCAGCCAGCCATTGGTGGGGTTGCTGATCAGCAGATCGTGCTCACCCCTGCCCCCGCCGATCGCCCAGATCGAGACTGTGTCGCGGGTTGGCACGCCACTCAGGTGGATGCCATTCGATTTCACGTGGTTGACGAAGCGAAAAGCGCCGGCCGGCAGAAGCGGGCGGGCAGCCATCACGAAGCGGCTGGCCAGATCGCACAAGCCACCGCCTTGGATGATCTGCGCGACAGCTTCGGGCGTGGGCACGGTGGTGCCATCGGTGGCGGGCGGCGCGGGCGGCGCGGGCGCGGCAGCATCGGTGGCGGGCGTGTCGCTCATCAGAAGGTGAATCCCAGGGAAAAGTGCAGCCGGTATTTCTTGGTCGCGTGGCCGTAGGCGGCGTCGACGTTGATCGGGCCGACCGGGCTGCGGTAGCGCGCGCCGACGCCGTAGCCGGCCTTCGGATGCAGGTCTTGCAGCGTGTCGGCGGCGTTGCCGGCGTCGTAAAACACGGCCGCGCCCCAGGTCGGCTTGAACCAGTACTGGTACTCGGCGCTGGCGCTGGCGAGGTAGCGCCCGCCGACCGTGGCCGTGCCCTCGTGCACGCCCAGCTCTTGATAGGCGTAGCCGCGCACCGACTGGTCGCCGCCGGCGCGGAACAGGTAGACCGCCGGCACGCCGGCTTTTTCCTTCGAGCCGAGCGCGCCGCCTTCGGCGCGCAGCACCACCCGGCCTTTGGCGCCGAGCGGGTGGTAATACACGCCGCGGGCGCTGCCGCGCACGAATTTTTCGTCCGTCAGCAGCGGCAGCAGCGCGCCGCCGAGCTGGGCGTGCAGCACGTGGCCGACGGTCGGGAACAGCAGGTTGTCGAGCCGGCGCCAGGTGACGCCGTAGGTGAGCGGCAGGCTCTTGCTGCGCGTCTCCGGCAGGCCGGGCACGCTCTTCGATTCGGTCAGCAGCTCGAGCCCGATGCTGCGCTCTAGCAGCGGCGTGCCCCAGGCGCGCTTGGCGGCGACGGTGGCGATGCTGGTCACCTCGCCGGCGATGTCGTTGCGCTCGAGCGAGACGCCGAAGCTGTCGTTATAGCCCTTGGGCGAGGTCGGAAAATAAAAGTCGCCGCGCGCCGTCTGGCGCTTGGTCTCCACGGTCAGCGCGCTTTTGAACTTCAGACCGAACACGCTCAGGTCGTCGTAATTGAGCTGCGCCCGGTTGCCCGTGTTGGTGCTGTAACCGAGGCCGGCGCTGACGTTTTTTTCCTTGTTCTCGGTGACGCGCACCAGCAACGGCAGCGGCGCCATGTTCGATGCGGCCAGCTGGGCTTTAGTGCCGGCCGCATCGATCTGTTCCTCCACCACGGCGCCGACATCGGCCACCACCTCGACGCTGCGGAAGTAGCCGGTGTCTTGCAGGCGCGACTGGAACGCCTGCAACGCCGCCTCGCTGTAATAGTCGCCCGGCCGGATCTGGTTCAGGTTGCGCACGATGGCTTCGGGATAGCGCTTCAAGCCCTCGATGCGCAGCTCGCCGAAGCGCAGTTCCGGGCCGCTGTCGAGCACCACGCGCAGCGCCGCGCGGCGCGTCTCCGGATCGACCACCGCCTCGGTTTCGCTCAGCTGGGCGCGCGGATGGCGCGTCTGCGCCACTTGCCGCAGCAGGTTGCGCTTGGCCTGCTCCCAATCGGCCTGGCGGAAGATCGCGCCTTCCCGCAGGCCCCAGGACGCTTTCAATGTCGACGTGTCGAACGGCTCGGCGGCGGCCGCAGGCGCGGCGGCACTGTCGAAGCCGCGCAGCACCAGCTCGACGCTGCCGACGCGCACCGGCTCGGT
>JACMLV010000352.1 GCA_014379395.1 Burkholderiaceae bacterium | reverse complement strand
TTCGTGGCAAATGATCATTGCATCTTTGCCTTCATGATAAAACTTCCGTCTCGATCCGCTTCCCTTCACCAGCACATAACCGAAATGCAATAGAATCGCCTTCAACTCGTCCCATTTAAGCGATGAAGGCGTCGGTGTCGCACACAGCTTTTGGAGAGCTTTTTGGTGTTTTGACATAAGTTTTGAAGGGGGCGACACGTCACAATTTTGAACACAAAACAACATATTGTAACTAATATCTAGTTACGGCGGCGCGCAATAGGAATCGCTATCAGTGCTATCTCTACGAGGAAAACATGAGCAAGGAAACACCGGCTTATCTGATCGGGCATATCACGGTCAAGGACGACGAGAAATGGGGCGAGTATTGCGGCAAGGTGCCGGGCACGCTGGTGCCTTGGGGCGCCGAGCTGGTGTTTCGCGGCAAGCGGCGCGCCTTGATGAGCGGCGCGCACCCGCATCCCGATACGGTGGTGATCCGCTTTCCCAACGCCGCCGCGCTCGACGGCTGGTTTCATTCGTCCGCCTATCAAGCCTTGATCGCGTTGCGCAATCAGGCGGCCGAGGTGGTGTTGATCGGGTATGACGCCGCCTGATTTGTTTTAGCGGCGCAGTTTAAATTTATTAATTATTAACGTTAAACCTGGCCAAATGCACTTCGATATCCTTTTTGACACTGAGCGATTTAATCTGTCTGAGGTGAAGGCGCACTTCATCAATCCGTGTTGTTTCGGCGAAGATTTGGCAATTTGGCTACGTGAAAAGCTTCTCGCTAACGGTGCCGCAGCGATAGAACCAGGTCAGGAAGACTGGGGCTGGCATTTCGAGGCACGACTCGGAGATGACGCCTATTTCATCGGCATTGGTGGTGCTGCCGAGGAGTCGCCCCTTCACCCCAATCTCGGCGAATGGCGAATAATGATCGAGAAGCATCGTTCGTTGTGGGAAAAGCTAAGCGGGCAAAACAAGACATCCTTTCACGATGCGATCTTCAACAAAATTCGTGGAATTATTGAGTCTGAAAGCGACTTCAAGAACATACGGTATGAGTAGCGCCCATTCAAAAGGGTAACGGGGTTTGAATCCGCCTGGCCGCCAGTGCGACCGCGGCAAGCACCCGCTAAGCCGGCGCGAGGCCGGCCATCTTGCGCGCCGCTACAAGGGACGCCGCGCCACCCGCTCCGGCGCCTCGGCGCTGAAGGCGTGGTCGCGCAACAGTTCCAGCGACAAGCCGATGCTCCCGTTGCCCAGTATCCGGGCGGCGAATTTGTTCCACAGCAGCCGGGCGCGGCCCCGGTCGCCGCCGCCCAGGTGGCCCAGCATGCCCATCCCGAGCAGATACTTGGATCGGACCTCGGTGTTGCCCTGCCCGCCGTCCAGCAACTGCTCGGCGCTGGCGCCAAAGGCGCGCGCGTCGCGCGCGGCGACCTGCTTTAGCAGCGCCAACCATGGCGCCTGCGCGCCGGCCAGCTGGCGCAGGCACGGCATGTCCGCCATCGCCGCCATCACGGCGGCGCCCTCGCGCGCCGACAGATACGGCAGCACCTTGATGGCGATGGCGGCCGCCGCGTAGGGCGCGTCGTTGAGCGGCGGATTCTTGCAATCGTTGACCAGTGCCACCGCGCGCGGCAGGAAGTACGCGCGCGCCTTGGCCGAGACCGGCGCCGATAGCTGCCCGCCCCCAACGCCAACGCCAACGACGTGCTCATGCACCATGCGGGCGATCCCGGCCTTCGATTCGTTGCCGAAATGCGTGTTCAGGCTCAGCGTCGAGTCCGCGTCCAGGGCCGGCCGGCGGCCCAGGATCTCGGCGATCGGATAGGCCGAACCGGCCAGGTTGTAGATGTCCGCCCAGCCCTTGCCGATGAAGCGGTCATAGTCGGCGTGGCTGTCGAGATAGGGCGCGAAGTCGGAATTGGCCGGCACCGCCAGCTTGGCCAGCCAGGGCGCGAACAGCGCCTTGTCGCCCACGACGCGAAAATTCAGGTCGGCGGCGCCGTTCACGTCGAGCCCGCGCAACCGCTCGCGCAGTTGGCGCGACAGGCGCGCGTAGCCGTCGGCCGGCAGGGCGATGCGCCCGTGCGGCTTGGCCACCACCAGCAAGTCGCCCTGGTCGAGCGCAACCACCAGATAGTCGTCGAACGAGCGCTCCAGCGCCTTCAGGATCGAGGCGACCCGCTCGGGATTGGTCTCGTAGGTCTGGATCCACTGCGCCAGCATGCCGCCTTCCCGCAGGTAGCGCGACACCAGGCGGTAGAACTCGACCGAGAACAAGCCGGACACGCCGCTCACCCACGGGTTCGACGGCTCCGAGACGATCAGGTCGTAGCTTTGCCCGTTGGCGGCGAAGAAGGCCTTGGCGTCGTCGATATGGATCGCGCTGCGCGGATCGTTGTAGACGCTGCCATTGGCGGGCGCGAAGTGGCGCGCCAGTTCCACCATCTTCGGCTCGATCTCGATCGTGTCGAGGCGCCTCACGCGCCCATCGGCCAGGAGGGCGGCGCCGGTCAGGCCCGAGCCGAAGCCGATGTTGGCGACCCGCTCGGGGCGCTCGTGCAGGGCCAGCGGAACGGCGGCGATCAGGGCCATCGTCACCTCGTCGAGCTGGTAGCGCGCCGGCGTGCCGATGTTGGCGGCGGCGTCGACCTTGCCGTTGGTGCGGATGCCGACCACGCCGTCGCTGCGCTCGACCGAGACGGTGGCGGTGCGCCCGTGCGCGAGCCCGATCACGGCGCCCTCGATGCCGACGTGGCCGTCGCGGATCGGCCCGGAGACGATCTTTTGCGGATTGAAGGTGGCGGCGCCGGCCACCGCCCCGGCGGCGCAGGCGAAGGTGGCGGCCAGCGCCTGGCGCAGTTGGCGCCGCCCGGCGAACAGCGCCAGCAGCGCCACGCCGAGCAGCACGTCGATCATGGCGCCGGCGGCGACCAGGTATTCGAGCCCGAACACGGGCAGGCCGACATGCACCGCGAAGGCCAGGCCGGCGATGGCGCCGACCGTGTTGGCGCTGTAGACGATGCCGATGGCCCGCTCGCCCTGGCCCTGCTCGCGGTGCAGCACGCGGGTCACCAGCGGCAGCGTCATGCCGGCGCAAAAGGCGGCCGGGAACATGATCAGCGCGGCGATGCCGTAGCGCACCAGGTTGAGGGTCGCGTAACCGGCGTCGGTCTTGGGCGTGTTGCGCACCACCCAGCCGATCAGGTCGAACGAAGCGCTGTGCAGCGCGATGGTGGCGACGGCCGCGCAGCCCATCGCCAGCTGCACGTAGCCGAGCAGGATGGCCGGGTTGGCCGCGCTGTCGACGCGCTTCCTGACCCACAGGCCGCCCAGCGCCAGGCCGCTGATGAAGGCGCACAGCATCAGTTCGAAGGAATGGGTGGCGCTGCCGAGCACCAGCGAGAGCATCCGGATCCAGCCGACCTCATAGATGAAGGACGAGGCGCCGGTCAGGAAGGCGACCGCCACCAGCAGATAGCCGAGACGGCCGAAGCGCCCGTCCGGCGTGGCCACCGGCGCGCCCGGGCGCTCGTCGGCGCCGGCGGCCAGCTTGAGCGCGGCGACGGCGATCAGCAGGTTGAGCAGGCCGGCCGCAGTGATCGTGCCCGGCAGTCCGAGGGCCGGAATCAGCACGAAGCCCGACAGCAAAATGCCGAGCGCGCCGCCGATGCTGTTGGCGAAATACAGGGTGGCGATGGCGCGGCCCGGGTTGGCGGCGTCGACGCGCCGGGTGGCGGCGGCCGCGAACAGGGGGAAGGTGGCGCCGAGCAGGATCGACTGCGGCAGGATCAGCAGCGCGGCCAGGCCCCATTTGAGCGCCGGCAGCGCCGCGCCGGACACGCCGCCCGCCAGCGCCAGCGCGTAAAAGGCGTCGAGGGCGTGCGTGAAAACCGGATGAAAGCCGATGGCGAGCAGGCCGATCAGCGCTTCGACGCCGGCGTAGAGCCGCAGCGGCCGGGCCAGGCGCGCCGTGCGCCCGGCCGCCAGCGCCGCGCCGATCGCCATGCCGCCCATGAAGATGCCGAGCACCAGCGTCTGCGCGTAGGCGGCGTGGCCCAGGAACAGCTTCAGGTAATGGGTCCAGATCGATTCGTAGATCAGCCCGGCGAATCCGGAGGCGAAAAAAATGAGGTTCATGGCGGCGGGCGATTGCGTTTCAAGAGGCGCAATTGTGCCACCCCGCCGCGGCCGTCAAGCTTTTGGCGTGTGATTTGCTAGGGTATTGCGGGCGCCCGCCGCCATGCGTCTGCAAGTCCAAGCCCTCACCCCGCAATGATTATTTCATATACTTTTGCTGCAAAAGCATTGATCCAACGTATCCGAATAGATACTATCCACCATGAACACGTTCCTCAAGTCGGATGAATTTAACGATTGGCTCCTCAACCTGAAGGATCAGGTCGGCAAGGCACTCATCGTCAAGCGCATCCGATCCGCGGAAGCTGGGAACTTTGGCGACTGCGGACCGGTTGGCGATGGCGTTTCCGAAATGCGGATTCACTTCGGACCCGGCTACCGCGTGTACTTTACGCGGCGCGGAAATGTGGTCTATCTGCTGCTTATTGGTGGCGCCAAATCCCCCCGGAAGAATGACATTCTGCGCGCCAAAGCGATGGCGAGCGCCCTGCCAAAGGAGTGACCCATGACTAACTTCACCCCATTCGATGCCGCCGACTATCTCGATAGCGACGAGGCCATCGCGGCCTATCTTTCGGCGGCGCTTGAGGATGGCGATCCGGACCTGTTCTTGACTGCGGTGAAGGATGTGGCGCGCGCGCGCGGTATGACGCAGCTTGCCAAGGACACCGGCCTGGGACGCGAGAGCCTGTACAAGGCGCTGTCTCCCGGCGCGCGGCCACGCTACGACACGATATTGAAGGTGCTGCGCGCCCTTGGCGTGACGCTGCATGCCGAGCCAACTGCGCGCCGCACGTGATTCATGCGTATGCACTCGGCCGGCGGGGGCTTTTGTCGGTCGGTGGGCGACGTGCTGTCGATGGATGGGAATGACGCCCCCTGCTGGACGGCGCTTTGGCGCAGGACTGGCAGGTCATCCGCCAGCGCCGTGCGCGCGCAGGATGCGGCTCAGGTGTGCGAATGCGCGGCCGGCGCGCCGGCGCTGTCGGCCTCGCCGGCCGGCTGATTGCCCATGCGCCGCCGCACATAGAACGCGATGAAGACTGGCATGCCAAGCATGATCGCGAGTGTGAGCAGGCTTAACACGCCCATGTCTGAGGTAAACAAAAGCTTCCAGGCCATCATATTTCTCCGGTTATCAATGGGGCGACGGTCGTTTGCTGCCTTGCCGTCAGGTATCACTTTCGCAAGACCTGTGCCCGCCCGCCCGGAATCCGTCTCCATGTACTAAGTACTTGTTTTATTGGCTTTATCGATCGCCACGGCACCCTCAGTCCCGCCCGCAACTGCCATAATGGCAGTTGCGGGCGGCGACTTTGGCGGCGCGTTGACAGGATAGAGCGCGAAGCGCCCAGAGCGCTTGACATGCGCAAGCGCTGAATCCACCCGCTCGTCAGCCCAGTTCTGGGGGCGACTATGAATTTGCATCCTCGCAACGCGGCATATTCTCCAACTCTCTTTTCAGCCCGACTCGTGCAACCGCCAAATCGTGCTGCGCCTGCAAGCGCAGGAAAAATCCGTCGGACAGTTTGAAGAAATGGCAGAGGCGCAGGTCCGTGTCGGCGCTGATCGCACGGCCGTGGGAGATGATCGCGCCGATGCGCTGCTGCGGCACGTTGATCGACTTCGCC
>JACMLV010000351.1 GCA_014379395.1 Burkholderiaceae bacterium | reverse complement strand
TGGGGCCGCATCACCGAGCTGGCGCTGGCGGCCAGCGCCCTGCGCCCAGCCGGATGAGGGAGCCGGCCAAAAGTGTCGGCTGGGGCGGGGCCGCCGTGGCATGGTTTTGTGCCCACGGCCAAGCGTGCACCGCGTGGGCACAATAAAGCCGTGCCGCGGCGGCGCCGAGGCAGAGATCCGCGCGCCGCAGTCAGTCGGCCTGCGCGGCGACCTGGTTGCGTCCGGAGCGCTTCGCCGCGTACAGCGCGCGGTCGGCCGCGCCGATCAGCTGCGCCACGTCGACCGGGTTGGCCAGGTTCTGGGTCGCCACGCCGATGCTCACCGTGATCTGGTGCATCGCGCCGCCGGCCTGCTGGTGGCTGATGTCGAGCCCGATCACGCAGTGGCGGATCGACTCGGCCATCTGGCGCGCCTGGGCCGCGTCGGTGTCGGGCAGGATGGCGGCGAACTCCTCGCCGCCGTAGCGCGCCAGCAGGTCGGTCGGCCGGTTCAGCATGGCCTCCAGCGCGCCGGCGACGCGCGTCAGGCAGGCGTCGCCCTGCTGGTGGCCGTAGTGGTCGTTGTAGGCCTTGAAGTAATCGATGTCGATCATCAACAGCGACAGCGCGCTGCCGTTGCGCTTGGCGCGCCGCGATTCCTTTTCCATCGCGACGTCGAAGTGGCGCCGGTTGGCGATCCCGGTCAGGCCGTCGGCGAAGCTTTGCGAGCGCAGCACCAGGGTTTGCTCGCGCAGCAGCTTTTCGCGCCCGACCGCCACGCTGACGTCGGTGATCTGGATCAGGCAGTGGCGCTCGGCGCCGTGCACGGCGATCGGACTGACCGCCACCGCCTGCTGGATGCGCTCGTCGCGCGTGACGGCGCCCGGATTGGCGTACAGCGCGAACGGCGCCTTGTTCAGGCTTTGCGAGAGCACCGAGGGAAAATTGTCGCGCAGCGCCTGCTGCACGGCGGCGTCGATGCGCTTGTCGCGCAGCTCGGGGAACAGGACGAAGAAGTCGCAGCCCAGCACGGCGGCCGCCGGCAGGCCGGAATGGCGCGCCATCCAGTGATTCCACAGCACCACCCGGCGCGTCGAATCGAGCACCACGGCGCCCAGGCCGATGGCGCCCAGCACGCTCTCGAGAAGGCTCAGACGGTCAGGCTCGCCGGCGACGCTCATGCCTGGCCCAGGCTCCGGTCCAGGTAGGCGTTGATCTGCCCCTTCAGGTCGTGCAGGGCGGAGACGTCGAGCACGAAGGCGACGTAACCGTGGATCTGGTGTTTTTCCAGGATGAAGTCGATGTGCAGCATCAGCACCACGGTGCCGGCCGCGCTGCCCGAGGCGGCCAGGATCTCCTCGCTGGTGCCGACGTGGTATTGCGGCAGCGAACCCTCGAGCTGGTGCTGGAAGATGTTGGCCAGGGTGCCGACGCAGGAATTGAGGATGATGTTGCCGATCTCGCTCATCGCCTCCTGTTCCATCTCGGTGAGCTCCTGCAGCGGCACCGCCTCGCCCACCATCAGGCGCACGATCTCGAGGCTCTTGTCCTCGGGGAACATGAGGATCGCCTCGGTGCTGAAGGCGCCCTGGTAATACTGGCTGACGCCGCAGATGCGCTCGCCCCCGTTGCCCTTGCCGCCCAGCAGCTGCGCCGCCTCGGCCCGGTTCAGGAAACTGATCGAGGGCACCGACATCGTCACTTCCTCGTTGACGAGCGCGCCCATCGAAGCGGCCGCCTGGCCGACGCCGATGTTGAAGATTTCGACCAGGGCGTCGTTTTCGAGTTCGCTCAGCAGCATCATGCTCACTCTTCCAGCGTCGTCAGCAGCTCGTGGATGCGCGCTTCGGAAATCGGTTTTTCCATGAACCCGACGCCGATCTCGGCGGCCCGCTCGCGGGTGGCGTTTTGCACGTTGGCGGTGAGCAGGCAGATGTGGCTCGCCGGGCACAGCTCGCGCAGTTGCACGGCGGCGGCCAGGCCGCCCATGCCGGGCATGTTCACGTCGAGCAAAATGAGGGCGGGCGCGCGCAGCGCCGCTTTTTGCAGCGCCGCTTCGCCGCTGTCGGCCTCTTCGACGCTCCAGCCGGCTTTTTTGCTCAGGATGCATTGGTGGGCGATCAGCCGCGAGACGCGGCTGTCGTCGACCACCAGTGCGGTTTTAGGGTGCGCCATTTACTTGTCCTGGAATGGTTGACTGTCTTAACCGGGCATTTTCGCACAGTTTGCCCCGTCCTTTGAGGAAAATGTAAGCCGGCGCGGCGCGTTTTGCGGGGCCTGCGCGCGGCCGCGCGTTGTGTCTTTTCATACGGAAATGCTCTATTGGCGGCATTGATCCGCTAAAATACCGCATTCCTCTTATTTTGCCCCCGCCATGACCCAAGACGAACTGAAACAAGCTGTTGCCCGCGCCGCCATCGAGTATGTCGTCGACGGCGAAATCATCGGAGTCGGCACCGGCTCGACCGCCAATTTTTTCATCGACGAGCTGGCCAAGATCCAGCACCGCATCAAGGGCGCGGTGGCGTCCTCGGAGGCGACCGCGGCGCGCCTGCGCGGCCACGGCATCGCCGTGTTCGACATGAACGAGGTCGAGTCGATCGCCGTCTACGTCGACGGCGCCGACGAGATCACCGCCAGCGGCGCGATGATCAAGGGCGGCGGCGCGGCGTTGACGCGCGAAAAAATCGTCGCCTCGGTGTCGCGGCGTTTTGTCTGCATCGCCGACGGCTCCAAGCTGGTCGACGTGCTGGGCCGCTTTCCGCTGCCGGTCGAGGTGCTGCCGATGGCGCGCGCGGCCGTCGCGCGCGCGCTCGCCAAGCTGGGCGGCGAACCACGTCTGCGCCTGGCCGCCAACGGCGTCGACGCCTTCATCACCGACAACGGCGGCATGATCCTCGACGTGGCCGGCCTGCGCATCGAAGACCCGCGCGCGCTCGAGTGCGAGATCAACCAGATTCCCGGCGTCATTGCGGTCGGCCTGTTCGCGCGCCGCGGCGCCGACGTCTGCCTGCTCGGCACCGCCGACGGCGTGCGCAAGCTCACCTTCTGAGGCGCAGCCGCGCCTCGTCCCATTTCTTTAGATCGGGCCCATCCATGAAGCGATCCTTGTTGCTGTTCCTATCCGCGCTGTTGCTGTCCGCTTGCGCGAGCAAGCCTTGTCCGCAGGAAGCGCCGGCCGCTGCGGCGCTCGCGCCGGCGC
>JACMLV010000350.1 GCA_014379395.1 Burkholderiaceae bacterium | reverse complement strand
TGAAAAATCATGGGGCGATCGCGCCTCGCTATTGGGCTGATTTTATCGTGCTCGACGACCTCAAAAGCTTTCAAATTCGGCGCGTTTACAAAAAAGGACTTCTCGTCGCGGGGGATGGAACCTATTTCGGGCCACGGGCGCAATCCCTGGAGCCGCCACGGCCCACCATGAACCTCAAGTATCGCGGGATGGTCGATTTGCAGGTTCCCGCGAGAAACGGAAAGTCCATCAAGGTAATCGAGATCGCGCCGCCGTCGCGCAGCACCCTCTCCTCGGCCCGCTTGTTCATCACGATGATGCTGATGCGCCGGTTGATCGGGTTGAACGGATCCGTCTTGTCCAGATGGGCCGCGGCGGCCAGGCCGATCACGCGCAGCACCTTGTTCTCGCCCATGCCGCCGAGCACCAATTCGCGCCGCGAGGCGTTGGCGCGGTCGGCCGACAACTCCCAGTTGCTGTAGCCGACGTCGCTCATGTACGGCGTCGAATCGGTGTGGCCGGACAGGCCGACCTTGTTCGGCACCTCGTTCAAGACCATGCCGATGGCCTGCAGGATCTCGCGCGTGTACGGCTGCAGCTGGGCGTTGGCGAGCGCGAACATGGGCCGGTTCTGCTCGTCGACGATCTGGATCCGCAGGCCCTCGCTGGTGATGTCGAGCAGCAGCTGGTTCTTGTACTTGCGCAGCGCCGGATTGGCCTCGATGGTGGCCTCGATCTTGTCCTTCAAGGCCTTCAGGCGCTCCCCCTCGTCGCGCTCGACGGCCTCCTTGGCGCTCTTCAGGTCGACCTTCTTCTTCTGCCCCTCGTCGCCGCGCTGCACCTGGCCGGCCAGCCGGGTCAGGTTCTCGCCGCCGCCCTTGAGCACCGAGGAGCTGTCGCCGCTGCCCGAGCCGCCCGACATGGCGACCTTCATCGGCTGCGAGAAATACTGGGAAATGCCGGTCAGGTCGCCCTTGGCGGTCGAGCCGAGCAGCCACATGAGCAGGAAGAAGGCCATCATCGCCGTCACGAAGTCGGCATAGGCGATCTTCCAGGCGCCGCCATGCCCGCCGGCGGCATGCTTCTTGATGCGCTTGACGATAATCGGCCGCGGGACGTCATCGGACATGGCGGCCCCTTCCTGTTGGCGGTGTGGTCAATGTGAGCAAGCGGGTTCCCGGGCGGCCTATTTGGCCTTGTTTTTCTTGATGTGGTCTTCCAGCTCGGCGAAGCTCGGGCGCTCGGTCGAATACAGCACCTTGCGGCCGAATTCGATCGCCAGCGCCGGCGCGTAGCCGTTCAGGCTGGCCAGCAGGGTCACCTTGACGCACTGGAACATCTTGGCCGACTCCTCGAGCTTTTGCTCGAGCAGGGTGGCCAGCGGGCCGACGAAGCCGTAGGCGAGCAGGATGCCGAGGAAGGTGCCGACCAGCGCGTGGGCGATCAGGATGCCCAGCTCGGCCGGCGGAATGCCGACCGACTCCATCGTGTGCACCACGCCCATGACGGCGGCGACGATGCCGAACGCCGGCATGGCGTCGCCCAGCTTGGCGATCGCGTGCACCGGCACCGAGGCCTCGTGGTGGTGGGTCTCGATCTCGTTGTCCATCAGGTTTTCGATCTGGAACGCGTCCATGTTGCCCGACACCATCAAGCGCAGGTAATCGGTCATGAACTCGATGATGTGGTGGTCTTCCAGCACCGACGGATACTTGGTGAACAGCGCGCTCTCGTGGGGCGTGTCGATGTCGCCCTCGATCGACATCAGGCCCTCCTTGCGCACCTTGCTGAGGACGTCGAACAGCAGCGACATCATCTCCATGTACAGGTCCTTGGTGTGGCGCGAGCCCTTGAACAGGGTCGGCAAGGCGGCCAGGGTGGCCTTGATGGCCTTGCTGTTGTTGCCGACGAGGAAGGCGCCGGCGGCGGCGCCGCCGATCATCAGCAGTTCGACCGGCTGAAACAGGGCCGCCAAATGGCCGCCGGCCATCGCGAAACCGCCGAACACCGAGAGCGAGACGATCACATACCCAAGAATGACTAACAAATCCGCCGACTCCAAAAATAAGCAAGAGCCCGCAGGCTCATTGTTGTTAAACGATGTTGCAAAATTTACACAGCGCGGAACGCGCCCGGCAGAATGTATACGGAAAACCGCGCTATTTCAACAAAATTACTCGCCGAACTACAATAACGTGAGAATGGCCGCCGGGCAAGTAAATAACGTGGCGGGCAATTAAAAATCCCAGGCGTACAGGGCCGCCCCGCCGCCCCGCGCGCGCACGGTGCGGTCGGGCGCGCGGGCGGCGATCCCGAACTCGTAACTGAGCAGCGTGCTGCCCGGGCGCATCTCGCGGCGGGCCTTGTCCCACAGCGCCGCCATCACGGCCGGCGACAGGTAGGCGAACACCACGTCGTAGGCGCCGAAATCGAGGCCCTCGTAGTCGCCGCGGGCGAAGCGCGCCGCGCTGCCGCCCAGGCGCGCGCGCAAGACGCTCAGCAGCCAGGGCAGCGGCGCCAGCTCGATGCCCTCGCAGACGCAGTCGGGGCGGCGGCGCGCCAGGTGCAGCACCACGTCGCCCAGGCCGCTGCCGATGTCGATCACGCGCAGCCCGCCGCGCGTCGGCAGCGACTGCGCCAGCGCCTCCCACAGCCGCGGGCCGGACGGATAAAACGGCACCTGGGTGCGGAAGGTCGACCAGTACAGCGCCAGCAGGAACAGGAAGGCGCCGAGAAACACCAGCGGCGGCAGCTGCCAGCCGTTGGCCACCAGCAACGCGGCCGGAAACAGCAGCTGGATCGCGCACCACCACGGCGCCAGCTTGCAGCGCCAGGTCAGCGCGGCGGCCAGCGCGCCTTGCAGCAGCGCCAAAGTGAACAGGGAAAGGGGGAAGCCGGCCGCAGCCAGCAGGCGCGCCAGCAGCAGCGCCGGAACCGCGGCCAGGACCTGGATCAGCAGCGCG
>JACMLV010000349.1 GCA_014379395.1 Burkholderiaceae bacterium | reverse complement strand
CGGCCACTGTGGCGCGCGCCATCTGCCAGCCGCCGCACACCAGGCCGGCCAGCTTCAGGAACGGCACGGCCGCCGCGTGCACGGCCTTGATGTCGGCCGGGTAGGTCGCCACGATCCAGTCGACGCAGGTCTCGAACGCGCCGACGGCGTCGCGGAACTGGGCGCGCGGCATGCCGCTCTGGTCGTCGCCGTCGTCCGCCGGCGCCAGCACGGCCAGCACGGCGCGCATCATCGCCGCCACCCGCTTGGCCGCCGCGCCGCCGTCGCGCGCGATCTTGCGTCCGACCAGGTCGTTGGCCTGGATGCCGGTGGTGCCCTCGTAGATCGTGGTGATGCGGGCGTCGCGCAGATGCTGGGCGACGCCGGTCTCCTCGATGAAGCCCATGCCGCCGTGCACCTGGATGGCCAGGTTGGCCACCTCGATGGCGGCCTCGGTGGCCCAGCCCTTGTGGATCGGGATCATGAAGTCGACGAAGGCGCGCGCCCTAGCCCGCTCGTCGGCGTCGGCGCTGGCGTGGCTGCGGTCGATCTCGGCGCCGACCACATAGGCCAGCGCGCGCGTCGCCTCGCTCAGCGCCTTCATCGTCATCAGCATGCGGCGCACGTCGGCATGGGCGATGATGGGCACGGAGGCGCCGCGCGGGTCGGCTGCGTCCTTGCCCTGCACCCGCTCGCGCGCGAAGTCGAGCGCCTGCCGGTAGGCGCGCCCGGCGATGCCCACGCCCTGCAGGCCTACCGCGTAGCGGGCCTCGTTCATCATGATGAACATGTACTCCAGGCCGCGGTTGGGCTCGCCGACCAGGTAGCCCAGCGCGCCTTCGCGGTCGCCAAAGGCGAGCACGGCGGTCGGGCTGGCGTGGATGCCGAGCTTGTGTTCGATCGAGACGCAGCGCACGTCGTTGCGCGCGCCGAGCGAGCCGTCCGCGTTGACCAGCACCTTGGGCACCAGGAACAGCGAAATGCCCTTGACCCCGGCCGGCGCGTCGGGCGTCCTGGCCAGCACCAGGTGGATGATGTTCTCGGTCAGGTCGTGCTCGCCGTGCGTGATGAAGATCTTCTGGCCGTACACGCGGTAATGATCGCCCTCCGGCACGGCGCGGGTGCGCACCGCGCCCAGGTCCGATCCGGCCTGCGGCTCGGTCAGGTTCATGGTGCCGGTCCAGGCGCCGTCGACCAGCTTGGGCAGATACGTCCGCTTCTGCGCCTCGGAGCCGCTCAGCAGCAGCGCCTCGATGGCGCCGGCGGTGAGCAGCGGGCACAGCGAGAAGCCCATGTTGGCCGCCGCCACCATCTCCAGCACCGGGCTGGCCACCAGCTTGGGCAGGGCCTGGCCGCCGTATTGTTCGGGAAACGTCAGCCCGTTCCAGCCGGCGCCGATGAACTGCCGGTAGGCTTGTTGGCTGCCCGGCGGGGTGGCGACCGCGCCGTCGGTCCAGGTGCAGCCGACGCGGTCGCCTTCCCGGTTGATGGGCGCGAGCACCTCGGCGCAGAATCTCGCCGCCTCGTCGAGGATCGCCTCCACCGTCGGCGCGCTGGCCTCCTCGCAACCGGGCAGGGCGGCGATCTGGGCCAGATCCGCCAGTTCGGCGAGGACGAAGTGCATGTCGCGCAGCGGCGCGTGGTATTGGCTCATAGGGTTGTCTCTCTGGTTTTTGGGGGGATGCGCGGCTGCCCGGATGAGTCCGACGACAGGTCCGCTTCAGTGAGTCCGGGCTGCCGCACGGCGCCAAGTGTAGGTTCCCGCGGCTTGCCGGCCAGCCCCTCCGATGGGGAGGGGGCGCGCGCAACGCCGGGGGGCGCGCTATGCTGTGGCGCGCGGTTGTTGTAGTTGCCGCCGGGACATTCGTCTATCATCCGAAACAAGAACTCGAAACCAGACTATGAGCGCGCTGAACATGGCCCTACAATCGACCGCCGCCAACGCGCCGCGCTGGAACCTGGCGCTGATCCAGACCAAGATGACGCCGCCGCCGCCGCCGCCACGGCCAGCCCGCTCGACCACAAGGTGAAGGACATCGACGGCAAAGAGGTGAACCTGGCGGACCTCAAGGGCAAGGTCGTGCT
>JACMLV010000348.1 GCA_014379395.1 Burkholderiaceae bacterium | reverse complement strand
TGCGCTCTACGCATGGATCGCGTTTCACGGCGACCAATGGCGCAAGCAGGTGCAGCCCGGCGACAAGCTGCTGGTCGTCGACGTCGGCGGCGGCACCACCGAGGTCGGCGTCATCTCGCTCGGCGGCATGGTCTACAAGGGCAGCGTGCGCGTCGGCGGCGACAAGTTCGACGAGGCGATCATGAACTACATCCGCCGCAACTACGGCATGCTGATCGGCGAGCAGACCGCCGAGGCGATCAAGAAGGCCATCGGTTCGGCCTTCCCCGGCTCGGAAGTGAAGGAAATGGAAGTGAAGGGCCGCAACCTGTCCGAGGGCATTCCGCGCTCGTTCACCGTGTCGTCCAACGAGATCCTCGAGGCGCTCACCGACCCGCTCAACAACATCGTCTCGGCGGTCAAGAACGCGCTCGAGCAGACCCCGCCGGAACTGGGCGCCGACATCGCCGAAAAGGGCATGATGCTGACCGGCGGCGGCGCCCTGCTGCGCGACCTGGACCGCCTGTTGATGGAGGAAACCGGCCTGCCGGTGCTGGTGGCCGAGGATCCGCTCACCTGCGTGGTGCGCGGCTCGGGCATGGCGCTCGAACGCATGGACCAACTCGGTTCGATCTTCTCCTACGAATAATCGGCCAGGCGCCGGGCCGGCCGCAGGGCCGGGCCGGCGCCCTGGTCCCGGTTATCGACAATCATGGAATACAGCCCCCCGCCACTGTTCAAGCAAGGCGCCTCGGCCCGGGTCAAGGTGATCGTGTTCGCCTGCCTGTCGATCGCGCTCCTGGTGGCCGACGCGCGCCTGCGCATGCTCGGCGGGCTGCGCCAGAGCGTGGCGACGGTGCTCTACCCGGTGCAGATGGTGGCCCTGATGCCGCGCGAAGTCCTGTACGGCATGGGCGATTATTTTTCCTCGCTGTCGTCGCTGCAAAGGGAAGTGCGCGAACTCAAGCGCGAACGGGTGGCCGCCGTCCAGGCGCTGCAGCAGGCCCAATTCCAGATCAACGAAAACAAGCAGCTGCGCCTGTTGATGCAGGCCCGCGAGCGGGTGCCGGTCAGGTCGATGATGGCCGAGATCCTGTACGACGCGCGCGATGTCTTCAGCCGCAAGATCGTGCTCGACCGCGGCAGCCGCCAGGGCGTCGCGCCCGGCCTGCCGGTGATCGACAACAAGGGCGTGGTCGGCCAGGTGACGCGGGTGTTTCCGTTCACCTCGGAGGTGACGCTGCTGACCGACAAGGAGCAGGCGATCCCGGTGCAGGTGCTGCGCAGCGGCGTGCGCAGCGTGGCCTACGGGCGCGGCCAGTCGGGCCAGCTGGAGTTGCGCTTCGTGGCCGCCAGCGCCGACATCCAGGTCGGCGACGTCCTGATCACCTCCGGGCTCGACGGCGTGTATCCGGCCGGGCTGGCGGTGGCGCGCGTGAGCCAGGTGGAAAACAACGGCGGCGGCGTGTTCGGCCGCGTGGTGTGCCAGCCGCTGGCCGGCATCCAGAGCAACACCCAGTTGCTGGTGCTGATGGATCCGCCGCAGTTCGAGCCGCGGCCGCTTGACGAGGAAGTGCGCACCGCTAAGAAGCGCTCCGGCAAGATGGGGCCGGCGCCCGAGGCGCCCAAGGCGGCGCCGGCCGAGGCCGCGAAGGCAGCGGCGCCGCCGGC
>JACMLV010000033.1 GCA_014379395.1 Burkholderiaceae bacterium | reverse complement strand
CTCCGACATCCACAGCTAGCCGCAGGAGGGCCGGCTGCACATCCGCTTCCGCATCGACGGCGTGCTGCACCTGCAAACCGAGGCCGACATCAAGATCGCCAACCCGCTGGCGCTGCGCCTGAAACTGATGTCCGACCTCGACATTTCCGAGAAGCGCTTGCCGCAGGACGGCCGCTTCGCCGTCAAGGTCAAGCAGCAGCGCATCGACGTGCGGATATCGACCATGCCGACCCAGTACGGCGAATCGGTGGTGATGCGGCTCTTGAACCAGAGCGGCACCACGCTGCGCCTGGACGCGATGGGCATGCCGGCGGCGATGATGGCGCGCTTTCGCGAGATCATCGCGCGGCCCAACGGCCTGGTGCTGGTGACCGGGCCGACCGGCAGCGGCAAGACCACCACCCTGTATTGCGCGCTGGCCGAGCTCAACTCGGTCGAGAAGAAGCTGATCACGGTCGAGGACCCGATCGAATACCGGCTGGCCGGCATCAACCAGGTGCAGGTCAACGACAAGATCGAGCTGAACTTCGCGCGCGTGCTGCGCGCGGCCCTGCGGCAGGACCCCGACATCGTGCTCGTCGGCGAGATGCGCGACCAGGAGACGGCCCAGATCGGCATGCGCGCGGCCATGACCGGCCACTTGGTGCTGTCGACGCTGCACACCAACGACGCCGCCAGCACGCCGCTGCGCCTGATGGACATGGGGGTGCCGCGCTACATGGTGGGCAGCTCGCTGCAGGCGGTGCTGGCGCAGCGCCTGGTGCGCGTGATCTGCGAGAGCTGCAGCACGGCCTACACGCCGAGCACCACCGAGCACGAGTGGCTGCGCTCCGAATTGGGCGAGCGCGTCGACACCACGCCCTTCTTCCACGGCAAGGGCTGCTCGCACTGCAACGGCATGGGCTACCGCGGCCGGGTCGGCGTCTACGAGATGTTGGAGATGACCGCCTCCGTGGTGGAGGCCGCCAACCACCCCGATCCGGGCCACTTCATGAAGGCGGCGCAGGCCCAGATGGCCGGCGAGACGCTGCGCCGGCACGCGGTCGGGCTGGCCGTGCAGGGGCGCACCACGATCGCCGAGGCGATGCGCATCAGCAACCAGCTGGCGGAATAGGATGCCGCATTTCGCCTACAAGGGCCGCGACGGCCGCGGCGAGCTGGTGACCGGCGTGCTCGAGGGCGCCGACGCCAGCGCGGTGGCCGGCGTGCTGTTCGGCCAGGGCGTGACGCCGGTCGAGATCGCGCCGACCAAGAAGGCCGCCGTCAAGGTCGGCGGCGACGACATGACGCTGTGGGACAGGCTGACCGAGAAGAAGGTCACCTCGATGGACGTGCAACTGTTCAGCCGCCAGATTTACACCCTGCTCAAGTCGGGCGTGCCGATCATGCGCGGGCTGGCCGGCCTGCAGGAGTCGGCCACCAGCAAGTCGTTCGGGCGCGTCATCAAGGATCTGCGCGAATCGCTCGACTCGGGGCGCGAGCTGTCGGCCTCGATGATGCGCCATCCCGAGATCTTCTCGAACTTCTACCTGTCGATGGTGCGCGTGGGCGAGATGACCGGCCGCCTCGAGGAGGTGTTCCTGCGCCTGTTCGACCACCTCGAATTCGACCGCGACATGCGCGCCCGCGTCAAGGGCGCCACGCGCTACCCGACCTTCGTGATCATGGCGATGGTCGCCGCGCTGGTGGTGGTCAACATCTTCGTGATCCCGCAGTTCACCAAGGTGTTCGCCAGCTTCCACGCCGAGCTGCCCCTGATGACGCGCATCCTGGTCGGCTTCTCCTCCTTCACCGTGAAATATTGGCCGGCGCTGCTGGTCGGCGCCGGCGCCGCCGTGTTCGGCTTCAAGGCCTGGGTCGGCACCGTCGACGGGCGCTACACCTTCGACCGGGTCAAGCTGCGCTTCCCGATCGCCGGAAAGATCATCCTCAAGGGCACCATGTCACGCTTCGCGCGCAGCTACGCGCTGTCGAGCCGCAGCGGCGTGCCGATCGTGCAAGCGCTCACGGTGGTGTCGCAGACGGTCGACAACGCCTACCTGTGCGCGCGCGTCGAGCAGATGCGCGACGGCGTCGAGCGCGGCGAGAGCATCCTGCGCATGTCGGTCGCCGCCGGCGTGTTCACCCCGGTGGTGCTGCAGATGATCGCCGTCGGCGAGGAGACCGGCTCGCTCGACGACCTGATGGACGAGATCGCCCAGATGTACGAGCGCGAGGTCGACTACGAGCTCAAGACGCTGTCGGCGCAGATCGAGCCGATCCTGATCACCTTCCTGGGCGCGATGGTGCTGGTGCTGGCGCTGGGGATCTTCCTGCCGATCTGGGACCTGGGCAAGGCGGCGATGCCGAAATGACCTTCGCCCATCCGCCGCGACAACCCGGCGCGCGCGCCGGCAGCGGCGCCGGCTTCACCTTACTCATGACCCTGGTGCTGGCCTGCGTGGTCGGACTGTTGCTGGCCAAAGTGCTCGAGCGCATCGGATTCATGCAGGAGCAGGCCGAGCTCGTCGCAGCCCAGCGCACGCTGGTCAGCCTGCGCACCGCCCTCAATATGAAGGTCGCCGAGTTGACCGTGACTAACCGGCGCGGGGAACTGGCCGAGCTGGCGCGGGAAAATCCGATGGACTGGCTGGTCAACAAGCCGGGCAACTACGCCGGGGAATATTTTTCGTTGGGGAATGATGAAATTCCGCCAGGAAACTGGTATTTTGATAGGAAAGAGGGGAAACTCGTTTATTTGTTGCGCAGAAGCAAATTTTTTCATAATGATAAGCGAATTGCGCTCAAATTCAGGGTGTCGAGTTGGTATTTGGATAAAACAAATGCATCTAGTACAATACATGGTGTTAGTTTGGATCAAGTGAACGAATAACTCTGCCGTTAACAAGCTATAGTCGTTGTGCGGGCGCAAAAGTTGTTTGCTCGCGGAAATTTTTATTAATCTGGAGAACAAAAATGAACAAGCAGTCGATGGTGGGTTTCAAACGTGGCGCGCAAGCGGGTTTCACTCTGATCGAGTTGGTGGTGGTGATCGTCATCCTGGGCATCCTGGCCGCCACCGCGCTGCCGAAGTTCGCCGACATGGGCGCCGACGCGCGCCGGGCCAAGCTGAACGCGGCGCGGGGCGCGATCTTGACCGCGTCCAATGTGGCTCATTCCGCATGGCTGGTCAATGGCACCTCGCCGGCCACCGTGACGATGGAAGGCACGTCGGTCGCCATGGCATTTGGCTATCCCGATAGTATCGGTATTAAAGCGGCAGCTGGCGGCCTTGCCGATTACGATGCCCCTGCTGTCGCCGCCACCGCCGTGTTCAACGTTGCCACCGACACCGGTCACGCCACGTGTACTTTTACTTATACCCCGGCGACCAGCCTCACCGTGCCGCCGGTGGTCGGAGCGTTGCCGGCACTGAGTGCTTGCTAAGCTGATTGATAAGCGCTCGCGCCGGCCGAACACGGCGCGGGCGGGCGCGATTAGTCGAGCTGGCGGTAGCATGGCGCTTGAAATCATTCCCCATCCCCGTCATGTGGCCGGCCCGCGCGGCTTCACGATGGTCGAGCTCGTCACCGTCATCGTGATCATGGGCATCATGGCGGCCGTCGCCGCGCCGCGTTTTTTCGAGCGTCAGACCTTCGACGCGCGCACCTTCACCGACCAGACCCGCACCATGCTGCGCCTGGCCCAGAAAGTGGCGATCGCCCAAAACCGGCCGGTGCACGTGCGCCTCGACGGCCAGAGCGTCGCCCTGTGCTTCGACGCGGCCTGCACGGCCCTCGTCTTTCCTCCCGGCGGCAGCAACAGCGGCAGCGCCGTCACCGTTGCCAAGTGCGGCGGCGTGTCGGCATGGTCGTGCGAGGGCGTGCCAAGCGGACTGGCCTACACGCTCACGGCCGGCGCCGGGAGCACCTTTTATTTCGATCCGATCGGCAAGCCCTACGCCGCCGGCGACGCCTGGCCGTCGCTCGCCTCGTCGTTCCAGCAACTGGTGGTGCGCATCACCGGCGACGGCGTCAACCATGACGTCACGGTCGAGACGGAAACCGGCTATGTCCACTAGGACCAGGGCCCGCCAGCGCGGCTTGTCGCTGATCGAACTGGTGATGTTCATCGTCATCGTCAGCACCGCCGTGGTCGGCATTTTGCAAGTGGTCAGCCTGACCACCGGGCGCAGCGCCGACCCGCTGCTGCGCAAGCAGGCGCTGGCCATCGCCGAAAGCCTGCTCGAGGAGGTCGAGTTGGCGCGCTTCACCTTTTGCGACCCCGCCGACGCCCAGGCCGACGTCGCCACCCGCGCCGCCGTCAGCGCCGTCGCGCCGCTCGGCTGCGCCGCCGTGGTCGAACAGGTCGGCCAGACCGGCGGCGAGGTCAATC
This sequence comes from Burkholderiaceae bacterium, assembly GCA_014379395.1. Lineage (GTDB taxonomy): Bacteria > Pseudomonadota > Gammaproteobacteria > Burkholderiales > Burkholderiaceae_D > Janthinobacterium. The sequence continues at coordinate 1,407 of JACMLV010000033.1, read as the reverse complement.
AAGGGCGCCCGTTTGACAACGTCAACGATTACGTGACCGCCTACGGGGCCCAACAGGCCGCGTTCAACAACGGCGCCGGCACCCTGGTCGACGCCAACGGCGACCCGGTTTCCAGCGGGCCCTACACGGCGCGCTTGACCATCGGCGCCACCGACACCCTCGGCGGCATCGTCTCCAACGCGGCCGATCCGACCGTGCTGCGCATCACAGTGGAAGTGCAATATGGCACCGACAGCGTCGTGCTGGAAGGGTATCGGGTGCGCTATGCGCCCAATTAACGCGCCGCAGCGCGGCTTCACGCTGGTCGAGGCGGTGATGGTCATGGTCATCACCGGCATTCTGGGCGGCATGGTCACCGTTTTCATCGGCGGCCCGATGCGCAGCTATATCGACAGCGCCAACCGCGGCGAAATGGCCGACTCGGCCGATCTGGCGCTGCGCCGCATGGCGCGCGAGATCCGCCTGGCCCTGCCCAACAGCATCAGGGTCACCAGCGCCGGCGCGCGCACCTCGATTGAATTCCTGTTGATGAAGACCGGCGGGCGCTATTGGGCCGTCGACGATCCGGTCGCCGGCGATTTTCTGCGCTTCCCCCTCGATCCGGCCGACGCGGCCGACGTGGCGGCGGCGGCGGCCGACGTGAGCTTCGACGTGGTCGGCGCGATGCCCGACGGCCGCCAGCAGATCGTGGCCGGCGACTCGATCGTGGTCTACAACCTCGGCCCCGGCATGGCGCCGGCCGATGCCTACAACTGCTCCGGCGCCTGCAACCGCGCCGTGATCAGCGCCGTGGCCGGCAACAAGGTGACGCTGGCGAGCAATCCGTTCGCCGCGCAAAATCCGGTGATGGCCTCGCCGGGCAACCGCTTCCAGGTGCTGTCGACGCCGGTGAGCTACGACTGCAACGGCGCCGCCGGCGGCGCCGGCCAACTGATCCGCCACTCGAACTATCCGATCTCGGCCGCGCAAAACCTGCCGCCGACCGGAACCGGCCTGCGCTCCTCGGTGCTGGCCAACAACGTGGTCTCTTGCGTTTTCCAATACGGCAACCTGACCACCACGCGCAGCGGCCTGGTCGGCCTGACGCTGACGCTGCAGGTGCCCGGCTCGGCCGACGGCGCCCTGACCCTGTCGCAGCAGGTCCACGTGGACAACACGCCATGAGCCCGAACCGTCCGCGCGCCATGCCGCGCAACCGGGCCGGCGGCGCCAGCCTGGTCACCGCCATCTTCCTGCTGGTCGTGCTGGCCGGGATGGCGGCGGCGATGGTCAACCTGTCGACCAGCCAGCACGCCGCCTCGGCGATGGACGTGCGCGGCGCGCGCGCCTACCAGGCCGCGCGCGCCGGCGCCGAATGGGCGCTCTACCAGCAGCTGCAGTTGGCCACTTGCAATGCCACGGCCACGG
>JACMLV010000347.1 GCA_014379395.1 Burkholderiaceae bacterium | reverse complement strand
CTGGCCGACATGCCGCCGTCGACCGCGACCGCGTTCAGCGCGCCGGTGCGCGAGGTCGATTTCTCCATGTGGGTGGCGGCGATGGTGCGCAGGTAGTAGGTGGTTTTCAGGCCGCGCAGCCAGGCCAGTTTGTAGGTCTCGTCGAGCTTCTTGCCCGACGCGCCGGCCATGTAGATGTTGAGCGACTGGGCCTGGTCGATCCATTTCTGGCGCCGCGACGCCGCCTCCACCAGCCACGCCGGCTCGACCTCGAATGCGGTGGCGTACAACTCGCGCAGCTCCTGCGGAATGCGGTCGATCTTGGCCAGGCTGCCGTCGAAGTATTTCAGGTCGGCGATCATGACCTCGTCCCACAGGCCGCGCGCCTTCAGGTCGCGCACCAGATAGGCGTTGATCTCGGTGAATTCGCCCGACAGGTTCGACTTCACGTACAGGTTCTGGTAGGTCGGCTCGATGCAGGCCGACACGCCGATGATGTTCGAGATGGTGGCGGTCGGCGCGATGGCGACGCAGTTCGAATTGCGCATGCCGTGCTGCGCGATGCGCGCGCGCAGCGGCGCCCAGTCCATGGCGGACGATGCGTCGACCTCGACATAGCCACCGCGCTCCTCGGCCAGCAGCTTGACCGAATCCTGCGGCAGGATGCCGCGCTGCCACAGCGAGCCGTCGTAGGAGCTGTAGCGGCCGCGCTCCTCGGCCAATTCCGTCGAGGCCAGGTAGGCGTAGTAGCAGACCGCCTCCATCGAGGTGTCGGCGAAGCCGACGGCGGCGTCCGACGCGTACGGCACGCGCATCATGTGCAGGCAATCCTGGAAGCCCATGATGCCCATGCCGACCGGACGGTGGCGCAGGTTGGCGTTGCGCGCCTTGTCGACCGCGTAGTAGTTGATGTCGATGACGTTGTCCAGCATGCGCATGGCGGTGCGAATCGTCTTTTGCAGCTTGGCGTGGTCGATGCGCCCGTCCTTCATGTGGGCCGGCAGGTTCACCGAACCGAGGTTGCAGACCGCGATCTCGCTGTCGCTGGTGTTGAGCGTGATCTCGGTGCACAGGTTCGAGCTGTGCACGACGCCGACGTGCGACTGCGGGCTGCGGATGTTGCACGGGTCCTTGAAGGTGATCCACGGATGGCCGGTCTCGAACAGCATCGACAGCATCTTGCGCCACAGGTCGAGCGCGGCGACCTTCTTGAACAGGCGCAGCTCGCCGCTCGCGGTCTTGGCCTCGTAGCCGAGGTAGGCCTGCTCGAAGGCGCGGCCGACCTTGTCGTGCAGGTCCGGCGCGTCGCTCGGCGAGAACAGGGTCCAGTCGCCCTTCTCCATCACGCGCTTCATGAACAGGTCGGGAATCCAGTTGGCCGTGTTCATGTCGTGGGTGCGGCGGCGGTCGTCGCCGGTGTTCTTGCGCAGGTCGAGGAATTCCTCGATGTCCATGTGCCAGGTTTCCAGGTAAGCGCAGACGGCGCCCTTGCGCTTGCCGCCCTGGTTGACGGCGACGGCGGTGTCGTTGACCACTTTCAGAAACGGCACCACGCCCTGCGACTTGCCGTTGGTGCCCTTGATGTGGGCGCCGAGCGCGCGCACCGGGGTCCAGTCGTTGCCCAGGCCGCCGGCGTACTTGGCCAGCAGCGCGTTGTCCTTGATCGACTCGTAGATGCCCTCCAGGTCGTCCGACACGGTCGTCAGGTAGCACGACGAGAGCTGCGAGCGCAGCGTGCCGGCGTTGAACAGGGTCGGGGTCGAGCTCATGAAGTCGAAGCTCGACAGCAGGTGGTAGAACTCGATGGCGCGCGCCTCGCGGTCCTGTTCGTTCAGGGCCAGGCCCATCGCCACGCGCATGTAGAACGCCTGCGGCATTTCGATGCGCGCGTCGCGGATGTGCAGGAAGTAGCGGTCGTACAGGGTTTGCAGGCCGAGGTAGCCGAACTGCAGGTCGCGCTCGGCGACCAGCGCCTTGGCCAGCCGCGCCAAATCAAAACTGGCCAGCCGCGGGTCGAGCAGCTCGGCGGCGACGCCCTTGGCGACGTACTGCGGGAAGTAGTCGAGGTAGTGCGCCGGGGTGGCCTGCTGCGCCACCTCGCGCCCGAACACCTCCTTGCGGATCGTGTGCAGCAGGATGCGGGCGGTGACCTGGCTGTAGGCCGGGTCTTTTTCCATCAGCGCGCGGGCCGCCAGGATGGCCGATTTGTGCAGCTCCTCGACCGGCACGCCGTCGTACAGGTTCTTCACCGTCTCATTCAGGATGGCGTCGGCGTCGACGTGCTTTTCCAGGCCGGCGCAGGCGGCGTCGATCAGGTCGCGCACCTGTTGCATGTCGAGCGGGCGCAGGGCGCCGTTTTCCAGCACGCGCAGTTGCGGCGCGGCCGGCGCGTTGCCCCCCTGCGCCTCTTTCTGCAGGCGGCGCTCTTCCATGTGCTTGGCGCGGTACAGCACGTAGGCGCGGGCGACGTCGTGCTCGCCCGAGCGCATCAGCGCCAGCTCGACCTGGTCCTGCACGTCTTCGATGTGGAAGGTGCCGCCGCTCGGCTGGCGCCGCACCAGCGCCGCCACCACGCCGGCGGTGAGCTGCTCGACCAGTTCGCGGATGCGGGCCGAGGCCGCGCCCTGGCCGCCGCTGACGGCGAGGAAGGCCTTGGTCATGGCGATGGCGATCTTCGACGGTTCGAAGGCGACCACGGCGCCGTTGCGGCGGATGATGCGGTAGTCGCCGAGGACGGCGGCGGTGGCGCCGGACAGGTTCGGGGCGGACTGCGCCGGCGCGTCGGGCGCGCCAGACGGCTGGTTGATGGTGGCTTGAGACGATTGCATGAAAGCTCCCGGTGGCAGCAGGCGTGGCGCTGCGTTTGTTATTGTTTAAAACGCCCGACGGAGCGGGAGTTCGGCGGATGACAGGGGTGAAACAGGCGCCGCGGGGCGGCGCGACGGCCGGCCAGCGGAGCGGCGAACGGCGTAGCCGGATGACGCGGCGATGGCGCGGCCGTACGGCGGGGCCGAACCATCCGCGCGCCAAGTTGGCGCGGATGAAATGAAGTTACTTCAAAACCATGACAGTTACTAGATTTAGTGCCTCTCCTGAGCGATTGCACTAATTGTAGTGATCAGAGTGATCTAGATCAAGTTTTTTATGGCGCGAAAAGCCAGAAAAAAAACTTGATTTATGTGGAGTTTTCAGGCTGCGGGGGGAAAGCGCAAGGCGCGCGCGGGGTGCGCCGGTGCGGCGTTTTTTTGCAGATCGAGGCGATAACGGGACCAGTCGAAGCATGGCCCGGGATCGGTTTTGCGGCCCGGCGCGATGTGCTGGTGGCCGCATACGGCGGCGAGCCGGTAGCGCCGTTGCAGCGCCCGCGTGAGCGCCGCCAGCGCGTCGTACTGGGCCGCCTCGAAGGCGACGTCGTCGCTGCCTTCGAGCTCGATCCCGATCGAGAAATCGTTGCAGCGTTCGCGCCCCTCGAAGGCCGAGACGCCGGCGTGCCAGGCGCGCGCGTCGGCCGCGTCGGCCAGTACGTCTCGGCCGACGCGGCCGTCGCGCCGGATCAGGGAATTGGCCGCCCCGCGCGCCCCGCGCCG
>JACMLV010000346.1 GCA_014379395.1 Burkholderiaceae bacterium | reverse complement strand
GCCGGCGGCGCCGTCGTCGTAGGGCGCGGCGCTGACGCCGCCGCCGCGCAGGGTGCACAGCGCGCCGATGTTGGCCGGCGCGTCCGGCCAATCGGGCGTCAGCAACGCGAGCGTCATCGCTTAAACCCGCTCCGGCTCGTCGATGCCGGCTTCCGTGATCAAGCCCTTGAAGTCGTCGGCCAGCGGCACCAGCCACTCGCAGGCCTCGCCGGTGGCCGGATGCACCAGGCCGAGCCGGCGCGCCTGCAATGCCTGGCGCGGAAACACGCTGGTCAGATGCGGCTTGCCGTACACGGCGTCGCCCACCAGAGCGAAGCCGAGCGACTGCATGTGGACCCGGATCTGGTGCGTGCGGCCGGTTTCGAGGCGGCATTGCACCAGGCTGACCGGACGCCGGTCGAGCAGGCCGGTGGCCAGCCGCTCGTAGTGGGTGATGGCCGGCTTGGCGGTGAAGTTCTCCGACACCGCCATCTTGACGCGGTCGCGCGGATGGCGCGCCATCGAGGCGTCGATGGTGCCCGAGAGCTGCGGCGTGCCCCACACCAGCGCAAAATACTCGCGCTTGACGGTGCGCGCCTGCAACTGGCGCACCAGGTCGGTCTGCGAGGCCAGAGTCTTGCCCACCACCATCAGGCCGCTGGTGTCCTTGTCGAGCCGGTGCACGATGCCGGCGCGCGGCACCCCGGCCAGCTGCGGGCAGTGGTGCAGCAGGCCGTTGAGCAGCGTGCCCGACCAGTTGCCGGCGCCCGGATGGACGACCAGCCCGGCCGGCTTGTTGATGACGAGGATGTGCTCGTCCTCGTGGACGATGTCGAGCGCCATCGGCTCGGGCTTGAAGGCCTCGTCCTCGGGCGCCGATTGCGGCAGGATGACGACTTTCTCGTCGCCATACGCGGTCATCTTGGTCTTGGCCACCTTGCCGTCGACGCTGACGAAGCCGGCGTCCATCCACAGTTGCAGGCGGCTGCGGGAAAATTGCGGCACCAGCTTGGAGATCACCTTGTCGAGCCGCTGGCCGCAGGCGTCCGGCGTCAGCTCCAGCTCGATCGGCGCCATCGAATCGACGATGTCGTCGACCTCGTCGGCCAGGTCCTCGTCGAATTGCCCGTCCAATTGGTGATCCAATTGCGCGTCTACTTCACACTCAAATACAGCGTCGGCCAGTTTCGGCTTCGGAGTTAATATCACAGCAGTCCCATCGGCTATAATCAGCCCATTGTTAAATCCAGGTTAAAACCTTCTTGCAAACCGTCATGCAAAAAAAATTATCGCTCGTCGTCGCCACATCCGTTCTGATCGGTTTATCAGCTTGCGGCGTGCTGCCCGACAAGGTCGATGAGACCAAAGGCTGGTCCGTGACGAAATTATACTCGGAGGCCAAGGAGGAACTGGCCAGCCAGCATTACGAGCGCGCCATCCAGCTGTTCGAGAAGCTCGAATCGAACTATCCGTTCGGCACCTACGCCCAGCAGGCGCAGATGGAAATCGCCTACGCCTACTACAAGGCGAACGACCAGGCCCAGGCGCTGGCGGCGGTCGAGCGCTTCATCAAGCTGCACCCGAACCATCCGAACGTCGATTACATGTACTACCTGCGCGGCCTGATCAACTTCAACGACCAGATCAGCTTTTTCAACTTCGTCTACCAGCAAGACGCCACCGAGCGCGATCCGAAGGCGACCCGCGAGGCGTTCAACGCGTTCAAGCAGCTGGTCGACAAGTTCCCGGCCAGCCAGTACGCGCCCGACTCGATCGAACGCATGAGCTACCTGATCAACGCGATGGCGCAATATGAAGTGCACGTGGCGAACTATTACTTCCGCCGCGGCGCCTACCTGGCCGCCGTCAACCGGGCCCAGAGCGCCGTCGCCGAATACCGCGACTCGCCGGCGATCGAGGAGGCGCTGTTCGTGATGGTGCGCTCGTACGACAAGCTGGGCCTGACCGACCTGCGCGACGACACCCGCCGCGTGTTCGTGAAGAACTTCCCCAACAGCCGCTTCCTGAACGCCGACGGCGGCAAGCCGGCGCGCCCTTGGTGGAAGCTCTGGCAAGCCGACAGCGGATCGCAGTCGCCGCAGTCCTAAGCCTTCAGCTTGCCTCAGTCGGCTAGGCGGCGCCGGAACAGCCAGCGCCGCTGGTCCGACCCGCCCGGCTCGAACGCGTAGCCGTCGACGGCGAAATGCTTGAGTCGCTCCGGGTCGCGGATCGCGTTCACGGCCGCGTAGCGCGCCATCAGGCCCCTGGCCCGCTTGGCGTAGAACGAGATGATCTTGTACTTGCCGCCCTTCCACTCCTCGAACACCGGCGCGATCACGGGAATGTCCAGCTTGGCCGGTTTGACGGACTTGAAATACTCCTCCGACGCCAGATTGAGCAACACCTTGGCGCCCTGCTCGCGGGCGGCGCGGTTCAAGCCGTCGGTGATGCGCTCGCCCCAGAACGCGTACAGGTCGGCGCCGCGGCGGTTGGCCAGGCGGGTGCCCATTTCGAGCCGGTGCGGCTGGATCAGGTCGAGCGGGCGCAGCAGGCCGTACAAGCCGGACAGGATGCGCAGATGCGCCTGCGCGTAGTCGAGCTGGCCCGGTTGCAGCGAGCGCGCGTCCAGCCCGGCGTACACGTCGCCGTTGAACGCCATCACCGCCTGGCGCGCCTCGAGCGGCTCGTCATGCTCCGGGGTCCAGCTTTCATAGCGCGCCACGTTGAGCGCGGCGAGCTTGTCGGACAGGCCCATCAGGTCGGCCAGCTGGCTCGGCGAGAAGCGCCGCAATTTATCGATCAGGCGCGCCGACTGGTCGAGATGATCGGGCCTGCTGTGCAGCGTGGTGCTGGGGGCGGTTTCGAAGTCCAGGCTCTTGGCGGGCGACAGCACGATCAGCATAAGATATCCACTTACATCCAGAAAAAAGAATTGCCGACATGATACCCGCTCCATCCCGCATCGTCCTCGACACCAATGTTTGCCTCGACCTGTTCGTGTTCCACGACCCGCGCTGGGCCGCCCTGCTGGCCGCGCTCGAAGGCGGCGCGGTGCAGGCCGTCACGCGCGAGGACTGCCGCGCGGAATATCTGGTGGTGCTGCACTACAAGCACCTGCCGCTCGACGAGGCCAGCCGCGCCGTCAGCGCGGCCCGCTTCGACGCCCTGATCACCGTGGTGGCGCCGCCCGTGTCCGGCGTGCGGCTGCCTGTTTGCACCGACAAGGACGACCAGAAATTCCTCGAGGTGGCGCGCGACGCAGGCGCCACGACGCTCATCACCAAGGACAAGGCGCTGCTCAAGCTGGGCCGCAAAACCGCCAACGCCGGCATGTTCAAGATCAT
>JACMLV010000345.1 GCA_014379395.1 Burkholderiaceae bacterium | reverse complement strand
TTCGCCGGCGCCGATCCGAGCGCCGGCGCGGCGACCACCTTCGGCCCGAACCAGATCGGCATCCGGCAGGCGAACATGCCGGACTGGTCGCTCAAAAACACCCAGCTCGGCGTCAAGTGGGAGGGCGTGTACCAGAGCCTGGGCTTCTCGCTCAACGCGCTGACCTACCGCTCGCAGCTGCCGTCCTTGCGCGGCGGCATCCCGGCCGTCAATTCCTTCGCCTTCGCGCCGGGCGTCTCCAGCGCGCCGCAGGCCTGGCCGTCGCTGATCGCGTTCGACATCGACTTCCCGCGCATCAACATGGTGGGCGGCTCGCTCGACATCCAGGCCGAGGCGATCGGCTCGGTGCTGCGGGTCGAGACCTCGCTCACCCACGGCGAGGAGTTCGCCAACACCGCGCGCCAGCAACTGTATTCGAAGTCGCGCGTGTGGCGCTACGTGCTGGGCTGGGACCGCCCGACCTTCATCCCGTTCCTGAACAAGGACCGCACCTTCCTGCTGTCGGCCCAGATCTTCGGCCAGCATCTGCTCGACCACGAGGAGTACCAGGGCGCCTGGGGCAGCTACGGCATGCCGGACTGGAAGCGCAACCACATCGGCACCTTCCTGATCAAGGGCTTCTACATGAACGACCGCCTCAGCCCGCAGCTGATCATGGCGCGCGACTTCAAGGCCCGTTCGAACGCCTTCGTGCCGACCGTGGACTACCTGGCGACCGACAACCTGAAGCTGACCGTCGGCGCCAACCTCAAGAGCGGCGCGGGCGCGCAATCGTACAACGATTGCCGCGACTGCAATCCGTTCGCGCCGTTCACCGGCGGCCAGGCCGGGCGCGATCCGTTCGTCAACGGCCCGGTCGGCCTGACCGGCTACGAGCCGCTGGGCCGCTTCCGCGCCGGCCCGATCGGCATGGCCAACAAGGAAAACGAGATCTTCGTGACCCTGCGCTACAAGTTCTGACGCAACGCCCGAGCCCCACCCCCGCCGGCGACGGCGGGGCATCCCGAGACAAAGTTGAAACCAAAAACAAGGATCGTCACCATGAAACAATCTGCCTTCACCCTCTCCCTGCTGGCCACGCTGCTGGCGCCGACGCTGTCGCAGGCGGCCACGCTTGATGCGGTCGACAAGTCGTTCTTCCCGTACGCCGCCGGCACCCCGGGCGACGCCACCGTCAAGCCGGGCGCGACCATCACCAAGGCCAATGTCGAGGCGGCCAAGAACGCACTCGACCCGGCCATCTACCAGTTCGTCAAGGACGGCTGGCTGGAGATCAAGGTCGGCCCGACCACCTCGTTCGACCTGAACAAGAACTACGTCGAGGCCACGCGCGCCAACCTGAACAAGGCCAAGCTGGGCGCCAAGACGGGCGAGCTGAGCGGCTTCGTGGCCGGCCGTCCGTTCCCCGAGGAGCCCGACGCCAAGGACGCCCGCGCCGGCGAGAAGCTGGCCTGGAACTTCAAATACGGCATCAACTGGGGCGATTCGGCGGCGGTCTATCCGTTCTACTGGAAGTTCCGCGACATGAACTCGGGCAAGATCGAGCGCACGCTGAAGATGAACTTCCACTTCCTCAACTACAAGCACCGCGTCAGCCAGGCGCCGGCGCCGGAGATCACGCCGAATCCGTCGAACCTGTTCCGCGGCATCTATGTGAAAGTGCTGGAGCCGCTCGACGTCAAGGACACGCAATTGCTGATCCAGCGCTACGACGACGACCTCAAGCAGGACGACGCCAACCTCTACCTCGGCTTCCAGCGCCGCGTGCGGCGCCTGGCGACCGGCCAGATCACCGACGCCTTCCTCGGCACCGACCTGATGATCGAGGACTTCGAGGGCTACAACGGCCGCATCACCGACATGAACTGGAACTACAAGGGCACCGCCAACGTGCTGCTGCCGTTCTACAACCACAACGAGCTCAAGCTGGCCGACGACGAGAAGGAGGCCGACGGCTACAAATTCGTCGCCTTCGGCGGCAAGGGCGGCTGCTTCCCGAACGTCACCTGGCAGCTGCGCAAGGCCTACATCGTCGAATCGAAGCCGGCCGACGCCAACCACCCGATCAGCAAGCGCGTCCATTACATGGACGCCCAGACCGGCACCATGGTGCGCACCATGATCTTCGACCGCAAGGGCGAGCTGTGGAAGACCTTCACGATCGGCAAGTCGCATCCGGACTTCCACCTGCCCAAGAACAAGGGCAGCGGCGTGGCGATCGACGACGCCTTCAGCATGGTCGACGTGCAGGCCAAGCACTGCACCACCGGCCAGTTCAAGGGCCAGGTCGATCCGGCGCTCAACCCGGCCAACCTGTTCACCGTGCAGAACATGCGCGGCGCGAACTGATCGGAGCGGA
>JACMLV010000344.1 GCA_014379395.1 Burkholderiaceae bacterium | reverse complement strand
TGCGCCGGGCCGGCGGCCGCGGCGGCGAGCGCGAACGTGAAAATGCCGTGGATGAGGGATAACAGGTTCGGGCGCATGGCGTTCCCCTTTCGATGAGAGATGGAAACGGGCGGCGGCGCGCCGGGCGAGCCGGCGCCGCCGCTCCGCATGGTTTAATCGAGCGCGAAGACGACCATCGCCGCGCCGCCGTTGAGGGTTTTCACGGCCGGGAAGGCGGTGGCCATGAAGCCGGGCGCGAGCGAGCCCCAGCCGCTCGGCACGGCGATGTACTGCTTGCCCTTGACCGCGTAGCTGATGATGCCGCCGCGGATGCCCGAGCCGGTCTGGAACTTCCACAGCTCGGCGCCGTTGTCGGCGTCATAGGCGTGGACGAAGCCGTCCGGGTCGCCGTTGAACACCAGCCCGCCGCCGGTGGTCAGCACGCTGCCCAGGCCGGGAATCGTGTACGGGATGCTCCATTTCAGCTTGCCGGTGAGCGGGTCGCGCGCGTCCAGCCGCGCCGAGGCCGGCTGGTTCGGCGGCGCCACCGCCTCGAGCTTGTCGACCCCGAGGTAGAGGCTGGCGATGCCCATCTCAGCCGTTTCCTGCTTGGCCGGGACGACCTTCTGGCAGACCTCCATCGCGTTGGTGTACCACAGCCCGGTCTTCGGGTTGTAGGCGCCGGCGTTGTAGCTGCGCGTGCCCAGCAGGTATGGGCAGAGCAGGGTTTCCTGGCCGGCGACGAGCTCCTTGCGTCCGATCAGTTCGCCCGTCTTCGGATCGATGGTCTTGACGAAGTTGTAGGTCTGGCTCAGCGGCCACACGTTGTCGAGCTTGCCGTCCGCCTTGTCCATGACGAACACGAAGCCGCTCTTGTTCAGATGGACGATGACGTCCTTGCCGTCCTTCTTCAGCTGGATCGCCTCGTAGGCCGAGTCGTAGTCGAAGGTGTCGTGCGGGATTTCCTGGCGATGCCATTTGAGCTTGCCGGTCTTCGGCTCGAGCGCCAGCAGCGAGGCGGTGTACAGGTTGTCGCCCTTGCGGCCGTCGCCGTAGAAGTCGGGCGCGGCGTTGCTGGTGCCGATGAAGACGGTGTCGGAGGCCTCGTCGTAGGTGCCGGGCATCCAGGCGCCGCCGCCGCCGACGTCGCCGCTGTCGCCGGGCCAGCTCTTCTGATCGCGCTTGATGGTGTCGAAGTTCCACAGCTGGGCGCCGGTGTGCGCGTCGACCGCGTAGATCTTGCCGCGCTGGGCCTGGTCGCCGCCGGTCGAGCCGCCGATCAGGACGTCGCCGGCCAGGATCGGCGAGGACGAGAACAGGCAGCCGAAGCAGGATTTCAGGTCGGTGATCTGGGTCGACCAGGTTTCCTTGCCGGTCTTGGCGTCGAGGGCGACGAAGCGGCCGTCGAGGGTGCCGAGGTAGACCTTGCCGTGGCCGATCGTCAGGCTGCGGCTGAGTACGGCGTAAAAGCTTTGCGCCGCGATCGGCGCCAGCTTGGGCTGGTAGTGCCACAGCGCGGCGCCGCTGGTGGCGTCGAGGGCGAACACGTTGTTGTTGGGCGCGACGTAGTACATCACGCCGTCTTTCACCAGCGGCGTCGACACCAGGCCGGAGGTGATGTCGCCCGGCTGGTGGATCCAGGCCGCCTTGAGCCGCTTGACGCTGCTCTTGTTGATCTGGTCGAGCGGCGAGTAGCGCCAGGCGTTCGAGGTGCGGTGGTACTGGGTCCAGTTGTCCGGATCGGCGCTGCCGTTGTCGGCCGCCTTGGGCGCGGGCGCGGCCGCCAGCGCCAGCGTGGCGGCCGACATGGCCAGCATGAGCGCGACGCCGGCCTGGCCGGCGGGGTGGATTTTCGGTAAGTGTTTCATGTCTTGGAACTCCAAATTGATGAGGGGCGGGCGGCGCCGGGGGCGCCGCCGGTTGTGCTTGGTGCGCGGCGCGGCGTCACCACATGAAGCGGCCGCCGAGCGTCACGTAGTTGGTGTCGGTCGCACGGTTGAAGACCGGGTTGTGCGAGAACTTGGAATTGGCCAGTTCGGCGTACACGGTGGCGTGCTGGTTGAGCGCGTAATAGGCGCCGACGATGTGCGACTTGGCGACGTGGCCGATGGTGGCGGCGGTGTCGTCGATCCGGGTGCGGCCGAAGCTGTAGCGCAGCGACAGCGCCTCGGCCGGGCGGTAGACCAGCTGGGTGAACAGACCGCGGCTGTCGCGTTCGCGCCCGTCCGCGTCGAGCGCGTCGAGGTCTTGCATCAGCACCGAGCCGAGGCCCTTGGCGGCGAAGCCGGACAGATGGAAATTGAGCGGCCCGGCGTCGATGGTGGCGCCGGCCGACACGCCGTGGGTCTTGACCTTGTCGCTGGCGCAGGCGGCGCCGGCCGAGGTCAGGCAGTTTTGCGCGTTCTGGTAGGTGAAGTCGCCATACAGCTTGAGTTTGCCGGCGTCGAACTTGTGGTCGTAGTAGATTCCGCCCTCGATGCGCGGCGACTTGGTCTGGCTGGCCCCGCTGCCGGTGAAGACGTTGCGGATCTGGCTCGGGTCGTACAGGCCGACCGAGAAGGACAGCGGATTGCTTTTGGGCGAGTTGTAGCGCACCCCGGCGTTGAAGTTGGTGTACAGGTAGCCGGCGTTGAAGGTGGCGGCCAGGGCGTTGGTGGTGTTGGCGTTGTCGTAGCCGGCCAGCCCGCCGGCCAGCACCGAGGCGTCGGCCAGCACCGGTTCGCCCTGGTAGATGCTGTAGGCTTTGCCGAACACCAGCTCGCCCCAGCCGGCGGCCGCCTTGCCCCAGATTTCGCGCGGGTCGAGGCTCCTGGCGCCGGTGTTGCCGACGTTGCCGGCGTTGCGGAAGTTGCCCTCGCCCGACTGCGAATTGATGTACAGCCCGACCCGGCTGCTGTAGGTCACGCCGCCGGTCGGCGGCGCCGTGACGTTGAAGGCGATCAGGCTCGGCGTGGTGCCGGAGGTCATGCGAAAGCCGGTCGTCTCCAGGTTGTCGCCGTTCTGGCGGTGGGCCTGCAGGATGATCCAGCCGTCGGTGCTGAGTTTCCAGCCCTGCGCGGTTTCGAATTCGACGGCCGCCGACGCGTGGCCGCTGAGCAATGCGCAAATGGCCGCGGACAGCAGTCCGGGACGCAGTGCGCTCGTGTGTATTTTCTTTTTCATGTTTGTCTCCTCCATGGGTTTTCTGCTTCCAAGCGTGTCGTCGTGCCGCGCGCGATGGCGGCGACGATGCACGAATCGCACCGGAGCCGCGCGGCCGGATTGCAGCCGCGACAGTCCTGTGTCCATGGGGTAAGAGCAATAACGATGCCACTGCGCGCCGGGCGCGGCGGCGCTAGCGCGCCAGGGGCGGCGCGGGGCGTAAACGCCCGCGGCGGG
>JACMLV010000343.1 GCA_014379395.1 Burkholderiaceae bacterium | reverse complement strand
GCTATAATGCGCGTCTTTCCCTGTGGGGGTATAGCTCAGCTGGGAGAGCGCTTGCATGGCATGCAAGAGGTCATCGGTTCGATCCCGTTTACCTCCACCATCACGTTCTAAGTCCCCATCGTCTAGAGGCCTAGGACATCACCCTTTCACGGTGAGTACAGGGGTTCGAATCCCCTTGGGGACGCCATATCGGCATCAAGTAAGTTTTCAAGCTGGTTCCAGCGCCATTTCCGTTTTAATTCAATCAGATTCAAACCGATTCGTTCGCCATTGCGGCCGCGTCCGCATTTTGCGTTCGCGCAACGCCGTCGATTTCCCAATTGAAATTGATTGACCGAGATTTGGGATGAAGGCATGATCCGACTCAAAGCCAAACAATATATCTGTAGACAACGTAATTGATTTGGCATCGAAAATTCTTGCGTAACGCAGCGCGGATAGGAAAATCGATGAACGCGGATGTCACGGCACGAGACGGTGCGGTCGGCGGCTGGCCTTTGAAGATCGAGCTGGCGCTGTTTGCCACGCTCATTTTCGTGTGCGGCGTCGCGGTGTTGTCCTGGTTCGTGGTCGAGGGCTTGCAAAACGATTTCGAGCACGTCGTCACCGCCGGCCAGGCCAGCACCGCCAATTATGTGGCGCGCACGGTCGAGCGCGAACTGGCGCAGCGCGTTAACGCCCTGCAGGTGCTGGCCAAGCAGGCCGGTCCCATGGTGAAGGCGAGCCCGGCGTCGCTGTCGGCCCATCTGGCCGACAAGGTGGTGGCGCAGCAAATTTTCAACCGCGACATCTATGTCCTTTCCCTCGCCGGGGACCGGATCGCCGAGGCGCCAGCGCGCGGCTTCGTCGGCAACAGCGACATCGCTGCGGACTATTTCAGTGAAGTCATGGCGACCGGCAAGCCGGTCATCAAGGCCATGCTGGGCCGTTTCGTCAACCAGCCGGTGCTGGTGGTGGCCGTGCCGTTGCGCGACGAGGCCGGCGCGATCGTCGGCGTGCTGTGCGGCTCGGAGCTGATCGATTCGGGCAGCGCCTTTCATTTCGCCGGCGAGGTCAGGAACGGCGAGAGCGGCGGCTTTCATATCGTCTCCATGCGCGAGGGCCTGTTTGTCGCCAGCACCGATCCGGCGCAGGTGTTGCAGCCGGCGCCGGCCAAGGGCCAAAATTCCATGATCGACCGCCGCCTGGAGGGCTATCTGGGGCCGGGCCGGGCCAACAATTCATTTGGACAGGAAATGCTGAGCACGGCCGCCAAGGTGACGCTGGCCGATTGGATCGTGATCGCCTATCTGCCCACCAAGGAAGCTTTTGCGCCGGTGCGCGCGGCGAGCAAGCGGATTTATCTGGGCGCGGTGGCGATCGCGCTGATCGGCGGATTGCTGATCTGGCTGCTGCTCAAAAGGAAGCTGGCGCCGATCGAATATGCTGCCGGCAGAATCGGCAAGGCCGAGCGCGACGCGACATACGTCGAGCCGCTGCCGGTCACCGGCAGCAGTGAAATCCGCCTGTTGCTGGAAAACTTCAACCGCCTGCAGCGGCGCGTCCACGAGCAGCACGAGGAGATCCGGCGCGAGCGCGACCAGCTCGAGCGCACGATAGGCGAGCGCGAGCAGGCCGATGCGGCCTTGCTCGACCGCGAGTTCAAGCTCAGCGCCATCATCAGCAACTCGCCGGCGGCGCTTTCTCTCAAACACCCGGACGGCCGCTACGCGCTGGCCAATCCGAACCTGCAGCGCATCCACCACCTGAGCGAGGACGAGATCATCGGCAAGACCGACGCCGACTTGTACCCGGCGGAGGCGGCGCGCCGCTTCCAGGCCAACGACGCGCTGGTCTTGAGCAGCAACGCCCACCACGCGATCGAGGAAACCGTGCCGGTCGACGGCGAGGCGCGCGTCTTCATGGCGCATATTTTTCCGGTCGCCGACAGCGGCGGCGCGATCCGCTTCATCTGCCGCATTGCGCTCGACATCACCGAGCGCAAGCGCACCGAGGCGCAGTTGCAGCTGCTCAATCACGAGCTCGAAAGCCAGGTCGAGGCGCGCGCGCGCAAGATCGCCGATCTGCACCGGCTGCTCGAGGAGGTGCTCGAATTCCTGCCGTTCGGGATCGTCGTCTACGATGAAAAGCGGCAGATGGTGTTGCGCAACCAGTTGTTCGGCGCGCTGCTCGACTACCCGCCCGAGCTGCTTGCGCGGCAGCCGGCGCGGTTCGCCGATTTCGTGCGCCACAACGTCGAGCGCGGCGACCATCCGGGCCAGCGCTACGAGGACGTGCTGGCGCGCTTCGTCGAGATGATGGAGACGCGCCAGTCGGTCTGCTTCGAGCGGCGCCAGGCCAACGGCGTGTTCCTGGAGGTGCGCGGGATGCCGATCTCGGCCGGCTGGACCTTGCTCACCTATAAGGACATCACGGCCCACAAGGTGGCCGAGCAGGCGCTCGAGGAGGCGCGCCGCGTGGCCGAGGCCGCGACCGCCTCGAAGAGCGCTTTTCTGGCCAACATGAGCCACGAGATCCGCACGCCGATGAACGCCATCATCGGCCTGGCCTATCTGCTCGAGCGCAGCAAGCTGTCGGCCGACGCCGGCGCGCTGGTGCGCAAGATCGGCGTGGCCGGCCGCTCGCTGCTGGGGATCATCAACGACATCCTCGATTTTTCCAAGATCGAGGCCGGGCGCATCGAGATCGAGCGCGCGCCGTTCCGCCTGGGCGACGTGCTCGACAACCTGGCCACCATCATGTACGTCAACGCGGCCGACAAGGACATCGAGCTGATCATCGCGCCGCCGCGGGCCGACGTCGACCGCCTGCTGGGCGACGCCCTGCGCCTCGAGCAGATCCTGATCAACCTGGTCAGCAACGGCATCAAGTTCACCGACCGCGGCCACGTCGCGCTGCAAGTTGCCGTGGTTGGCGAGGAGGCCGCGGAGGACGCCAGCGCGGAGGCGGGTGTGGATGCGGCCGGGGCCGGGGTGACGCTGCGCTTTTCGGTACGCGACACCGGCATCGGCATTTCGGCCGCCAAGCAGGGCGCCATCTTCGACTCGTTCTCGCAGGAGGACGCCTCGACCACGCGGCGCTTCGGCGGCACCGGGCTGGGGCTGTCCATCAGCCGCCGCCTGGTCGAGCTGATGGGCGGCGAGATCGGCCTGGTCAGCGCGCCGGGAGAGGGCAGCGAATTCTGGTTCAAGCTGCGCTTCGAGCGCGCCCCGGCGGCGGCGCTGGCGCTGCCGCGGATGGCCAAGCTCGACTTGCTGATCGCCGACGACAATCCGATCGCGCGCGACGCGCTGCGGCTGGCCGCGCAGGCTTTGGGCTGGGGCGCGCACCTGGTCGATTCGGGCGAGGCGGCGGTGCGCCACGTGCTGGCGCAGGAGCGCCGCGCGCCGTGCGACGTGATCGTGCTGGACTGGAAAATGCCGGGCATGGACGGCCTGGCGGCGGCGCGCGTGATCCGCTCCGGCCTGGGCGCCGGCCTCGGCATCGAGGCGCGCGCGCCGATCGTCATCATGGTCACCGCCTATTCGCGCGAGGAGCTGCTGGCGCTGCCCGAGTCGCGCCTGGCCGACGCGGTGTTGAACAAGCCGGTCACCTCGTCGAGCCTGTACAACGCGATCGCCAAGGCGCAGCGCGCCCGCG
>JACMLV010000342.1 GCA_014379395.1 Burkholderiaceae bacterium | reverse complement strand
GTCGGCGTGCGGGCTGAGGAAATGGCCGATGTCGCGCAGCAGGAACACGCCGTCGCGCGCGTGCAGCGCGATCGGCTCGGCGCCGCCGATGTGCAGGAAGCAGTCGCCGCGCAGCACCAGATGGAAGCTGCCCAGCGCGCGCCCGGCGCTGGAGGCGCGCCAGCAGCCGCAGTACTGGCCGACATGGAAGGCGGCGGCGTCCAGCTCGATGCCGTCGAGCAGCCAATGGGCCAGTTGATCGGTTTCTGCGCTCATCGGATCGTTCCGTAAAAGCGCCGATGATAAGTTGCCGCGATGCTCAGGAAAACGAATAAAACAAGCTAAGCATATGTGGAAAGCGCGCTAGTGTTGCGCGCTGATTGCGACTTATAAAAATAGCGGATTTTTCGCCGAGACAAGGAAAAAACCGCAGCAATACCGAGGTATTGCGAGGATTTTTGACGCAGTATCGGCGGAAAAGACGCATTTTTATGTCGCAAGAAGAGCGCAACACTGCTCAGGAGTCTGTCGGACGCCGAGGCACCGCTCTTGTGCCCCACGCTGTGCACACATCCGCGTGGGCACGGTAAAACCGTGCCCACGCTAGACAACAACCCGCCTAGTCCCCGGCGAGCGCCGTCTTGCTATCTTGGAAATTGGCGGCGGGCGTGAACAACACTCACCACCTCCACCAGCTCCGGTGTTTCCCTGTAAAACACAATGTAATTGCTGCGCACAACAAGCTCGCGCATGCCCTCGACCCGAAGTGACGCCTTGTAAAGCTTAGGATGATCTGGCAATCTCGCTGCCTTCGCTTCGATTTCGTCTTTTAGATCCTGGGCGGCGTCAGGATCATCGTCAGAAATAAAATCCACAATCTCAATCAAGTCAATTTCCGCTTCCGGCCGCCACTCAAGACGCGGCTTTGGCATGCTTTTTCCGTTTTGCGTCAATTACAGATTGCACATTTGTCATGACTTGCTCATGTGGAATGTTGGGCCGTGGATCGGCCAGCGACTTGGCGACTTTTTCGCGCATCCAGTCCGTTTGTGCCTTGGCTTCGAATGCACTGCGCATGCGCTCCGAAGCGTCAGGACGGACGCGCGTCGTCTTCATTGCTGCCGGGTCGAAATTGGCGGCGTTGACGTGGTAATCAAAAATGCCGACGTCCTTCAAATAGCCCACCAAGGTTTCAAACTTGCGGAATGTCCGCACAGCTCCGCGCCTGGCGGCCAGCGCCCGTTCTGTCATGCCGTATTTGATAATGACACCCCAGCCTCCGGGGTGGCCGATCACCTCCGCACCGCGAACAGCTCCGGCTTCAACGAGCCGCTCAAGCGTCACATGGTCGATGGTTTCTGCTGTGATTGCCATGATTGCACCTTTTGAGGTTGAAATAGTGATTACCACTCTAACCAATTACTCATAATATGGCAACCAACACTAACTAAAAATACTCAAATACTTGACATAAGACCCGTTCGCGGCGACGATGCGCCCGCCGTACACTTCTGAGCCCTTGCGGTGTTGGCCTCGACTACCTTCTTATCGGCGTCGTAATGGTTCACGCCTACGGTTTCCTTGTGCTTCTCGATCTGCTTGAGAATGTCCTCCTTGGCCTCTTTTCCTTTTCCTCGAACGTGGGTTCCGGCTCGGCCTCGGCTTCGCGCTCCGGCGGCGGCTGGTGGTAGCCCAGGCCGAAGCGGATTTCGCCGGCCTCGTCTTCGGCTTCCATTTCGGCTTTCTTCTCCTGCTCCTTCTTATGGATCGCCGCGCGCTCCATGCCTTCGATGTTCTTTTGCATCTGCGCCATCGCTTGCTCGATGCCCTGCGCCGCCGCCGCTTCGGCCTGCTGGTACGCGCATTGACGACCGCGCGTTTAACTGAGTGGCATTGCGCCCTGCGCCTTCAGTTGCAGGGCGCGCTCGTACAGGGCGTTTTTCTTGCGGCCGGTGATTTGCGCGGCCAGGCTGGCGGCCTGCTTGAGCGGCAGCTCGGCCAGCAGGATCGCCAGGACGCGCTCGGCCTCCGCGTCCTGCGCGTCGGCCGCTTCAGGCGCGCCTTCCAGCAAGACCACGAACTCGCCCTTTTCCCGATGCGGATCGGCCGCGATCCAGGCCGCCGCCTCGGCCAGCGGGCAGCGGTGGATTTCCTCGAACATCTTGGTCAGTTCGCGCGCGAACACGATCTGGCGCCGCGGCTCGAAGGCGCCGGCCAGCGCGTCGACGCACTCGCGGATGCGGTGCGGCGCCTCGTAGAACACCAGCGTGGCGCGCAGCCCGCGCAGGCTGCCCAACATGGTGTCGCGTTGCTGCGCCTTGGCCGGCAGGAAGCCGACGAAATAGAACTGGTCGCTCAGCAGGCCGGACGCCGAGATCGCCGTGATGGCGGCCGAGGCGCCCGGCAGCGGCAGCACGCGCAGGCCGGCCGCGCGCACCGCGTCGACGATGCGCGCGCCGGGGTCGGAGACGGCCGGGGTGCCGGCGTCGGACACCAGCGCGATGCGCTCGCCGGCCTGCAGGCGCGCGATCAGGGTCTGCGCCACTTCGCGCTCGTTGTGCTGGTGCGCCGCGATCAGCGGCTTGGATATGCCGAAACGTGTCAGCAGATGGCCGGTGTTGCGGGTATCCTCGCAGGCGACGGCGTTGACCAGCGTCAGAACCTGCAAAGCGCGCAGGCTAATATCGGTCACGTTTCCGATCGGCGTGGCGAGCACGTACAGCGTTGCAGTCGGATAGGTTTGATGCGCCGCCTCGCCGATGATCGGCAGGTTGGCGATGGGACTCATTTCTTGTGCGGTCATGGAGGCTCGGATGCTGGCTAAAAGTTTCAAGATGCTGCTGTGGGTGGCCGCCTCCATCCTGCTGGACGGCTGCAGTGCGCCGTGCGGCGCGCCGGGAGGCCGATTGTGCGCGCCCGTGTTCTCAATTACAAGTGTGCCGGCTGCGCCGCCGTCGCCGCGCCGCTTGGCGCCGCCGCCCCAACCCGAGCCCGCCCCGCCGCCAGAGGCTCCTCGAACCGACCCGC
>JACMLV010000032.1 GCA_014379395.1 Burkholderiaceae bacterium | reverse complement strand
GCCAGGCGCGCCACCACGTCGTTGGCGCGCATGGCCTGCTGCATCCGCGTCACCACCGCCACCAGCACCGCGTCGCCGGCGGCGTGGCCGCAATTGTCGTTGACCTGCTTGAAGTGGTCGAGGTCGATGAACAGCAGGGCCAGCTCGCCGCCGCCGCGGCGCGCATTGCGGATCGCAAAGCGCAGCAGGTCGTAAAACATGACCCGGTTCGGCGCGCCGGTGAGCGCGTCGTGGGTGGCCTGATGCTCCATCGCGTCCTTGCGCTGGTTGATCATGTTCAGATGCGCCAACAGGTGTTCCTGCATCTTGTTCACGCTGCGCGCCAGCAGGCCGAGCTCGTCGTTGCGCCTGGTCGGCAGCGGCTGCAACTGGTGCGTCCTGGAAAAGTGCTCGACCGCCGCCAGCAACTGGTCGAGCGGGCGCACGAAGGCGCGCGCCACCAGGATCGACAACAGCAGCGCCAGCGCGCTCAGGGCGATGACGATGCGGCGCGTGTTCTCGGCCACGTTTTCGGCGCCGTCGAGCACCGCGCCGAGCGGCACCGTCAGGCCCAGCACCACGAAGCGGCCGCTGCCAACCTCGCCGAACGGAATCCGCGCGAAGCTGCCGATCACGTCGGCGCCGCGCTGATCCGGGCCGGCGCCCAGCATCGCGCTGTCGGCGCCGCTGTCGACGATGGCCGCCACCGGCGCGAAATCGTCCTGCATCAGGAAATGCCGGCCCTGCTCGAAGCCGAACGCCTTCTCCGGGTTCGGATGGATCAGGTAGTCGCCCTCGCGGTTGGCCAGGAACAGCTGGTAGGCGGGCGCCAGATCGGTCTTGAGCAGCTCGAACAGGCGGTTCAGGTCGACGTTGATGACGATCACCCCGAGCGCGCCCTCGGCGCCGACGATCGGGGTCGCCACCTGCAGGGTCGGCTTGTCGTAGCCGGCGTGCGCGCCGGTCTCCCGGTTGATGAAGATCTTCGAGTACAGCACCTGCCCGGCGGCCAACTGCAAGGTGTTGAAGACGTACGGGAAATGGCCTTTTTCCTGCAGGTTGACGCCCTCGACGCGGCGCAGCGCGGGACCGTCGCGGTCGACCCGCACCAGTTCGCGCCCGTGGTCGCGGGCGCCGATCAGGCGCATTTGAAAGTATTCGGGATGCACCGACAGCATGGCGCCGAACTGCTCGGCCAGATCGCTGCGCAAGTGGCTGCGCGCGGCGCCTTCGGCGTTGCCCAGGTTGTTGCGCGCGCCGGGCAGGTTGGCCATGAAGCGCGCATCGGTGGCGATGGCGTTGACGGCGACCGTGAAGCGCCGCCCCAGCACCTGGGTCGACAGCAGCAGGTCTTCGCCGGCGTTCTTGGCCAGCGTGGCGCGGGTGGCCTGGAACAGGTAGTAGCCGGTCAGGCCGCTGGCCAGCATGCCGAAGGTGGCCAGCGCCAGCGCCAGCTTGAGCGGAATGCCGAACTGGGGCCGCCTGCGCAAGGAGGCGAGCCAGCGCCGGGCGGTGGCGGCCACCGTCACAGCTCCTGCGGCAGGTCGCCGGAAAAGATCTTGCGCCACAGCGCGGCGCGGCGCGCCGGCTGCTCGACCTTGGCGAGCCAGATGATGTTGGCGCCGGCCTGCATGAACAGCGAGGCCTCGAGCGTGTTGGCCAGGCCGTGGCGGCTGGTCAGGGCGCGGCTGAACGCGCGCTCGAGCGTGAAGTCGATCCAGGCGTGCGCCAGTTTGCGGTCGCGCACGCCGTGCGCCAGCGACCAGCAGTCGAGCCAGGCCAGCGCGCCCTCGTTCGGTATCACATAGCCGATGTCGGCGCCGGCGCGGCGCAGCTGCTCGACCTGCTGGGCGCCGAAGTTGGCGAACATCAGCGCGGCGCGGTGGCGGATGAACAGTTCGGTCGCCTCCTCCGGCGTGGAGTAGAACGACAGCACGTTGCGGCGCAGCCCGACCAGGTGGCGCGCCACGCGGGTGAATTCGCCCGGCGCGATCTGGAACGGGTCCTTCATGCCGAGCGCCTGGGCGGCGATCGAAAAATTATGGGTGCTGTCCTGGAACGCCAGCACCCGGCCCTTGTGGCGCGCGTCCCACAGCGCCGAGATCGAGCTCGGCGGCGCGCCGAACTGGGCCCGGTCGTAGATCAGACCCATCTCGGAATAGGTGTAGGGGATCGCGTAGACAACGCCGTTGCGCACGATGCCGGGGATGGCGGCCAGGTCGCGAAAGCGGGCCAGCTGCTGCTTGGTGTTCGGAATGGCGGCCGGGTCGAGCGCGACGCTGATGCCCTGCTCGATGTATTGGGAGATTTCGGCGGTGTTGGCGGCGAACACGTCGAAGTCGCCGCCGTTGTGCTTGCGCAGCCGTTCGCGCATGTCGTCGTCGGTGCTGACCAGGGTCACCTCGACGCGGGCGTCGTGGCGTTTTTCGAACTGGCGCACCAGATCGGCGTCGGCGTAGCCGGGCCAGGCCAGCACCCGCAGCGTGCCGCCGGCGCTGGCCAGCGCCGGCAGGGCGATCAGCAGCAAAAGCAGGCGCGACAGGAAGGTGCTGATCGACATAAAGAAGGGCGGCGGTGGCGGGCGATGGCTGGCAATTTTACACGACTGACAACGCCGCGTTGGATTATTGTTTATGCAATTTCCGCCCCGCCGGATCAGCCCAGCGCGCTCAGCGTCACGGGCTTGAGCTTGGCCGCCAGCGCCTTGCCCCTGCTGGCCCGTTTGGCCACGTGGTGCGCCAGGCCCGAGGCGATCAGCTCGGCCTCCTGCGGCTTGGCGGCGCGGCCGATGCCCGACACCCGCACGCCCTTGGCGCCGATCGGCTGCGCCGCCAGCAGCTTTTCGTCGTCCCCGAGCTTCATCAAGGTCACGCCGCGCCCGCCGTTGGCGAGCGTCTTCATCTCGTCCAGCCCGAACACCAGCAGGTGCGCGTTCTCCGACACGCAGGCGACCGAGATGGCGCCGTCGCCGACCACCTTGGGCGCCAGCGGCACGGCGCCGTCGTCGAGGGTGATGAAGGCCTTGCCGCCCTTGATGCGGCTGACCATGTCGCCGGCCTTGGCGCAAAAGCCGTAGCCGGCCGACGACGCCAGCAGCAGCGTGGTGGCGGCCGGGCCGGCGAAGTAGTGCGCGATGCGCGCCCCGCCCGACAGGTCGACCAGGGTGGTGATCGGCACGCCGTCGCCGCGCGCGTTGGGCAGCGCCGCCACCGGCACCGAATACACCTTGCCGTTGGCGCCGAAGCCGAGCAGCGTGTCGACGCTGCGGCATTCGAAGGCGCCGTAGAGCGCGTCGCCGGCCTTGAAGGTGAACTGCGCCGGATCGTGGCCGACGCCGCCGCGCGCGCGCACCCAGCCCTTCTCCGAGATGATCACGGTGACCGGCTCGTCGACCACCTTCTGCTCGGCGACCGCCTTTTGCGCCTCCTCGATCAGGGTGCGGCGCGCGTCGCCGAACTGCTTCTGGTCAAGCTCGATCTCGCGGATCACGCAGCGCTTCATCGACGCCGGATTGTCGAGCAGGTCCTGCAGCGCCTGGCGCTCCTTGCGCAGCGCGGCCAGCTCCTGCTCGATCTTGATGGTCTCCAGGCGCGCCAGCTGGCGCAGCCGGATTTCCAGGATGTCCTCGGCCTGCCGGTCCGACAGATTGAATTCGGCGATCAACGCCGGCTTGGGCTCGTCGGCGTTGCGGATGATGTGAATCACCTTGTCGATGTTGAGCAGGATCGCCTCGCGCCCCTCGAGGATGTGGATGCGGTCGTCGACCTTGGCCAGCTTGTGCCCGGTGCGCCGGGTCACGGTCACGAAGCGGAACGCGATCCACTCGCGCAGGATGTCGCCCAGGCCCTTTTGGCGCGGGCGGCCGTCGCCGCCGATCATCACCAGGTTGATCGAACTGGACGATTCGAGCGAGGTGTGCGCCAGCAGCAGCAGCATGAATTCAAGCTGGTCCTGGTTCTTCGACTTCGGCTCGAACACCAGGCGCACCGGCGCGGCGCGGCCCGATTCGTCGCGGATCGTGTCGAGCGAATTGAGGATCAGGGCCTTGAGCGCGAGCTGGTCGCTCGAGAGCGCTTTCTTGCCCAGCTTGACCTTCGGATTGGTCAGCTCCTCGATCTCCTCGAGCACCTTCTGCGACGAGGTGCCCGGCGGCAGCTCGGTCACCACCGCCTGCCATTGGCCGCGCGCCAGTTCCTCGATCTTCCAGCGCGCGCGCACCTTCATGCTGCCGCGCCCGGTCGCGTACATCTCCTGGATCTGCGCTTGCGGCGTGATGATCTGGCCGCCGCCCGGGAAGTCCGGGCCGGGCACGATCGCCATCAGCTCGGCGTGGCTCAAGTGCGGCTCGCGGATCAGCGCCACGGCGGCCTGCGCCACCTCGGTCAGGTTGTGCGACGGGATCTCGGTGGCCAGGCCGACCGCGATGCCCGAGGCGCCGTTGAGCAGCACCATCGGCAGGCGCGCCGGCAGCAGCTTCGGCTCCGTGGTCGAGCCGTCGTAGTTGGGCTGGAAGTCGACCGTGCCGAAGTCGATCTCCTCCATCAGCAGGCGCGAGATCGGCGTCAGGCGCGCCTCGGTGTAGCGCATCGCCGCCGCGCCGTCGCCGTCGCGCGAGCCGAAGTTGCCCTGGCCGTCGATGAGCGGATAGCGCAGCGAGAAATCCTGCGCCATGCGCACCAGCGCGTCGTAGACCGACTGGTCGCCGTGCGGATGGAGCTTGCCGAGCACGTCGCCGACCACCGCCGCCGATTTGCGCGGCTTGGCCGTGGCGTTCAGGCCCAGTTCGTTCATCGCGTACAGGATGCGGCGCTGCACCGGCTTCTGGCCGTCGCACACGTCGGGCAGGGCGCGGCCCTTGACGACCGAGATCGCGTAGTCGAGGTAGGCGCGCTCGGCGAAGGTGGACAGGGTCAGCGTTTCGCCGTCGGGCGGCGGAGGTTGTTGTTCAAACAGATTGATTTGGGTGGACATGGTCGTTAATTAGTGCTTGCGTATTCGGTGCTGGTTGTACTGGTTCGGTGCTGCGTGTGAGTAGCGTAGGGTGGGCACGATAAACCCGTGCCTCGGCGGCCCCGCCCACCCTTCTACATAAATCAGATGTCGGCCTCGGCCTCGTTGCCGTGCTCCTCGATCCAGGCGCGGCGCGCGGCCGCCTCGCCTTTGCCCATCAGCATGTTGAAGCGCGCCGCCGCCTCGGGCTGGTCGAAGCCGCCCAAGGACACCGGCAGCAGGCGCCGGGTGTCCGGGTTCATCGTGGTTTCCCACAGCTGCTCGGCGTTCATCTCGCCCAGGCCCTTG